>CAYXIT010000003.1:44807-56866 GCA_964465275.1 uncultured Bacteroidales bacterium
GCAAATTGCTCAAAAACTTTTACAATATCTTTAAGTTTCATATAAATTAGTGTTTTTGTAAGAAATCAGATAATTATGGCTAAGATAAAAAATTGCATACACTTTATTGTGGAAACTTTCCGGTAAAATTATAAGTGATAAAAACATTTGATTGAAAAGCGTCTATAGCATCAATCCTTCAAAAACTTCTTGATATGAAACAAAGCCAGCAAATAAAACATATATTAGTGTTTGGAGTTTAAGATAAATTGAAAGGATTTACGATTAACTAATAAATTCCTGTTAATAAATTTATATTTCCATACTCTTAACAGTTTTTCCCTTAAACACGATAAAACATTCTTTAAAACATAAAGGAGATATCATTAGTACTTGTATTTGCCTAAATATTAGTTTATTACGTTTGAATTAGTGGAATTCATTTTTTATATTTGGCGCATGATTTTTCTGAGAATTTTAGCATTCCCCATTTCAATACTTTACGGGATTATTACCTGGTTCAGAAATAAATTTTTTGACTGGGGAGTTCTGCCATCCAAAACTTATGACCTTCCGGTTATTGGCGTGGGTAATTTAAGCACCGGAGGAACAGGGAAAACACCTCATGTGGAATATCTGATTCAGCTTTTAAAGCCAAAATATAAAATTGCAACATTAAGCAGAGGATATAAACGTAAAACCAGGGGTTTCCAATATGCAACAAAAGAGTCTGCCGTGAGCGATATAGGTGATGAGCCCTTGCAAATGCACACCAAGCATCCTGATACATACGTAGCCGTGTGTGAAAACCGCAATAAAGGAATAAAAAAAATACTTGAAAACTCTCCTGAAAATGAAGTGATTATACTGGATGATGTATTTCAGCACAGATACGTACAACCGGGGCTGAATATTTTACTCACAGATTATCATAAAATTTTTACAAGAAATTATGTAATACCGACTGGTAACTTAAGGGAGTTTCGCAGTGGTGCCGAAAGAGCAGATGCATTAATTGTTACGAAAACGCCAGGAGTGTTCTCACCCCTTGATCGAAAGCTTTTACTTAAAGAACTGGATCGATACCAAATAAAGTATATCTTTTTTTCCTACATAAAATATGGGAAATGGATACCTGTTAATGAAAAAGCAAAAGAAGAGAAACAACAAAAAGCGAAAACCATATTTCTTTTTACCGGTATAGCCAATCCTGTACCTCTTGGTGAACATCTTAAAAGACTCAGCACCGATTTAAAGGTTTTCAGGTTTTCTGATCATCATCAGTTTACTGCCAAAGAACTTCAACATGTGAAAGAAACTTATGATGCAACTTTTAGTGGCACAAAGGCTGTTATTACCACAGAAAAAGATACAATGCGATTACGCAATCCTGAGTTGTTAAAAATATTTGAAAAAATTCCTCTTTATTATGTACCAATTGAAGTGGATTTTCATAAGGGAAACAAAAGGGCTTTTAACAAAATGGTAAACGACTATGTGAAATCATATTACCAAAAAGAAAATATTGACAACTAGTTAAATATTATCCTGCCAGGATTTACAACTGAAACTTCTTCATTTTTTTCCACAAGGCCACTCTGCTAATACCCAAATATTCGGCAGTTTTACTTTGATTCCAGTCATGCATTTCCAAAACCCCTTTAAGTTGCTCCCTGGTGATCTTTAACCTGCCGCTTTTGTTTTTCCTGAATATCTCAGCATAATATACCGAAGCTGAAAGATCATTGTTTTTTTTGTCTGTGGTTTCTTTGAATGCATTGGCAAGCATGCCTTTTCTGACCTCCTCGGGCAGGTCTTCAGCTTCAATAAGATTGCCACGAACCAGCACAAAGGCATGCTCTATAGCATTTTGCAGTTCCCGGATGTTTCCCGGCCAGGGATAGTCCATCAGTATTTTCAGGGCATCACGGCTAACTCCTTTTACATTTTTTGATGTTGACAGGTTGAACTTTTCCACAAAAAACTCGATGAGCATTGGGATATCCAAATGACGTTCCCGTAAAGGAGGCATCACAATATTAAACACATTGAGACGGTAAAAAAGGTCTTCCCTGAAAATATTTCTCTTTATAAGTTCGCGCAAGTCTTTATTGGTGGCAGCCACTATACGCATATCTACCTTTACAGGCTTATTATCCCCTACCTTTTCAATGGTCTTTTCCTGGAGAACACGCAAAAGCTTTACCTGTAACGCCTGAGAAATCTCTCCGATCTCATCCAGAAAAATTGTTCCTCCTTCGGCCTGCTCAAATTTTCCTGTTTTGTCCTTATAAGCTCCGGTAAACGATCCCTTCACATGGCCAAAAAGCTCGCTCTCAAGCAGGGTTTCTGACAGAGCAGCACAATTTACCTTTACAAATGGTTTGTTTTTACGCTCAGAAAGTTCATGGATAGCATCGGCAACCAGCTCTTTCCCCGTCCCGCTTTCACCCTGAATGAGAACATTTACACCGGCATCAGCTGCCAGACTGATCATACGATAGATCTCCTCAACTTTAGGATCATGGCCAATGATTTTTTTTCGTAAAAGATACTCTCCTTTGCCGAAAGTTCCCGGAGAATGGGTTATGCAATCCATCTCATCGGAAATATCAGTAATATTAAAAAGATAAAAATCATTGTTTTTTTCTGAGAAACCTTTTACCGAGAAATATACCAGACGCTCGGTTTCGCCGCTCCTGATAATCAGTGTCTTATGAAAGTTCCTTTTCCCCTGTTCCACCATACTGCGCATGCAATCATCCATATTGAACACACGCATATCGGTAGTATAAAAATGATGATCTTTCATATTACCCGGGCTGTTATTAACTTGAGAAGCCAGGATCTTTTCCCTGGCAAATGTATTCGAATAGTGAATGTTGAGATCCTGATCGGTAATCACCAAACCACAGGGCAATGAATCGGTTACGGTTTTGAAATTTGTAAACATAACTTACAAAGGTTAACAACTGGTTAGCAAAGTTAATGTTTTTTGTTAACCAAAAGCGTTAACTTCCTGATTTTGATTTTGCGATAAATACCTATATATCAGCAATATAAAAATTATGGTACACAAATAGTAATAATGGAGCAAATAAAAAGAAAACAAATCAATAAGAATCTTAAAAATTTCGAAACAATGTCAAAGCAACAAATATTATACACATTTGTAGGTTTAATAGCAGGAATCGTGCTCACATCATTACTGGCTTACAAATCAGCACCAGGAATGATGCTCAAAGAAGCAGAAAGCAATTACAATTTCGAGAAATCAGTTGATGTATTTGAGCAAACTGCCAAAGATATGGGCTGGAAAATTCCTACCGTACACGATATGAAAGAGACCATGAGAGTAAATGGTTATGATGTTAACAGCATGAAAGTATTTGAACTCTGCCATCCTGATCATGCATATGAAATATTAAGCCTTGACAAGGAAAGAATAGTATCTAATATGATGCCTTGCAGGGTATCTATTTATGAAAAATCGGACGGGAAAACCTACGTTTCCTGGATGAACACTTCTATGATGGGAAATATGATGGGAGGAGTAATAGCTGATGTAATGGGCATTGCTTCTTCTGAAAGTGAGAAAATGATTTCTTCTCTCACAGAGTAATTAAAAGATAGAATAGTTAGCAATAGTTTTTTTTGATTGGTGCTTATTTGAAAGAGACCCGCGTTGTGCGGGTCTCTTTTTTTAAATCAAAATCATTTCCTGATAAGCAACCATGTATCTTCATGCTCAGGGAAATCAGATCTGATTTGCATAATCCTTCTTCTTGCATCAGCCTCGAGCAGGTAAGAGTCAACCGAAACCCTGTGAAAACCGGTTTCGCTGAGTAAAATAACAGGTTCAAAACCTTTGAGTTTCATTTCTTCAGTATAGCGATCGGCATTGTCTTTTTCTCTGAAGCTACCGATAATCACAAAAAACTCGCCTGCATCATGTGCACTTTCATCTTCCTGGCGGGTAAAAGTAAACCGTTCTTCTACAGCCCTTATTCTGGTATCACTGTCTACTTCCACAGAAACTTCAGCTTCGCGTTCCATAGCAGGCCTCGGGCTTTCTGCTTCTGTCATTTTTTTGGTCCGGCAACCGGCCATAATCAAAAATACGACCATAATCAATACTATTGTTCTGTTCATCTCAGATTTATTATTAAATGAATTACTTTGTTTTTTGTAACTGCTGTAAGCTTAATAACGCGAAATTAATCAATTTTGTATTAATCTTCCGGTGGAACTGATGTTAAATATCCGGTATTTTCAAAACCCTGATTTCTACAAATCGTAGAAAATTTTTCTCATATTCAGATGGGAAATAACACCGGAAAACATCCGATACATTTGCTACAGAACCACATTAAGTCCTGAAAGAAAGATACTTACCCTATTATGTCATACTTCTTTTTGAAAATGTGGCATTACCATTGATATCAAAAAGTTTAAGCAAATTCAGCAAATTTAATTTTTAACACAAAATACAGCCTTATGACAACTAAAAGAATTGCAACACTCGTAACATTAATGATTATTTCTGTCCTGATATCTTCAAAAGTATATTCGCAGGAGGTAAGTGGAGGAATTAAGGGTGGACTCACTATGAGTAATTTATACATTGACAGCGATGAGCTGGATGATGAAAACGCCCGGTTCGGATTTCATGCAGGACTATTCAGCCAAATCATGTTCTTTGAAACCTTTGGCTTTCAACCTGAGATCCTTTTCACCACCAAAGGAACTGAAGCTACTTATTCGGGGCTGATTGACCAAACTGTAAATTTCAAACTAAATTACATAGAATTACCGGCACTGCTGGTATTCAGACCTGTGGAAATTCTTGAGTTTTATGCTGGTCCCTATGCCGGACTGCTGCTCAATAGTAACATAGAATTTGCAGGGCTCATTGACGGGGAAGATGAAATTGACCGTGATAATTTTAACACCCTAGATTATGGTTTAGCAGCAGGCATTGCCATGAACTTTGGCAATGTAAAAGCCGGCATTCGTTACAACCTCGGTTTGAAAAAACTAGCCGGCACCGACCTTACAAACATGTTACTGGGTGATAGTAAAAATGCTTACGGACAGCTTTACATTGCATTCAGGATTGCGGAGAAGTAAAACCAACCCAGGATCGTGAAGCAGAAAACAGTGGACTTATTAATAAATATCCACTGTTTTTTTTATTTAAAATCTATTCACTTTTACAGAAATCCAGAACGGTCGGTTTTCTTATTTTCATGCTTTTAATAGCAGGAAAAAATCTAATAAAATATAATATCTATATTTCAATCAACAAAAAAATGCTCATCCATTTTTCGTAAATTAGCCAAAAATTCCACCTTGTGATCAAACCCGAAACCATAGATAAGATATTTGAATCCGCCCGCATTGAAGAGGTGGTTGGAGATTTTGTCACTCTGAAAAAACGGGGTGTTAACCTATTGGGCTTGTGCCCCTTTCACAATGAAAAAACTCCTTCTTTTACAGTTTCTCCGGCTAAAGGCATTTTTAAATGTTTTGGTTGCGGAAAAGGGGGTAATGCAGTAAATTTTATAATGGAACATGAGCACTTCAGCTACCCTGAAGCGCTCAAATACCTGGCAAACAAATATTCAATCGAGGTTGAAGAAGAAAAACCTTCAGTTGAGCAACAGGAAGTGCTGGATGAAAAGGAGAGTCTTTTTAACCTGACTGCATTTGCACAAAAGCATTTTGAAGAAACTCTGCACAACACAGAAGAAGGAAAGGCCGTGGGTCTGAGCTATTTTAAAGAACGTGGTTTCACTATCGAAACCATTAAAAAATTCGGACTGGGTTATAGTCTGAACGTTTGGGATGATTTTACATCCAAAGCCCTGAAACACGGATATAAAAAAGAATTGCTGGAAAAGAGCAGCCTTGTGCGCACCAAAGATCATCAGACCTATGACGCCTTCAGGGCAAGGGTGACCTTCCCCATACATAACCTTTCGGGAAGGGTATTGGGCTTTGGTGCAAGAATACTTACACAGGATAAAAAGAAACCCAAATACATCAATACTGCCGAGTCGGAAATTTACCATAAAAGCAAAGTACTTTATGGATTATACTTTGCCAAAAGTGCCATGGTTCGTGAAGATAATTGCTATTTAACCGAAGGTTATACCGATGTGATCTCATTATCGCAGGCAGGGATTGAGAATGTTATTTCTTCATCGGGAACATCTCTTACCACAGAACAGATTCGGCTAATACGCCGTTACACTCAGAATATTACCCTGTTGTTTGACGGCGACCCGGCAGGAATAAAGGCAGCTTTCAGAGGTATAGATATGATCCTGGAGGAAGGCATGAATGTTAAGATTGTACTGTTTCCTGACGGGGAAGATCCCGATTCATATGCACGTAACTATCGACCTGTTGAGGTAAAAGAGTTTATTACAAAAAATGCCCATGACTTTATAACCTTTAAAACAAACCTTCTGCTTGAAGAAACGCAGAATGACCCCATCAGAAAAGCTTCCCTGATCAAAGAAATAGCATTGAGCATTTCTCAAATTCCCGAACCCATTGCCCGTACTTTGTATGTGCAGAAAAGCAGCGATCTGCTGGGGATTGACGAAAAGCTGCTTATGGCTGAGATCAATAAGCAAAGGAAGGAAAAAGCAAGAAAAAAGGCACCACAACCATCAGACAGAGATGAGCAAACATGGGAAACGGCTGAAACAGAAATAACAACAGAGAAACAAATTGAAAGAGGAATTCATGTTGAACAGCAGGAAAAAGAGCTGATCAGACTTTTGCTGCTTTATCATGATCATGAAATCCTGTTTAATGAAAATGATGAGAATGGGCGGGAAATTGAATACAAGTTCAAAGTTTCAGATTATATTGTTGATGAAATAATGGATGATGAAATAGAATTTGACAATATGTATTGCCAGCAGATTTTTAATGAATTTTCTCAGGCCAAAAATGAAAAAACAGCCTTAAATGATCAACACTTTTTTCAACATTCTGATCCGGAAATAAGCCAACTGGCAATTGATCTTACATCATCACAATACCTGCTTAGTGAGCAATGGGAAAACAAGCACAGTATTTTTGTAAAAAGAGAAGAAGACGATACTAAAAAAATTGTTTTTGAAGTACTTTATGCTTTAAAACTGAAAAAGCTTGAAAAGAAAATATATGAAAATAAGGAATTACTAAAAGATGAAAATGAAGAAGAGCAAATAATTAAAAGACTGGAAAATCTGAAACAACTGGAAAGTATAAAAACCTTAATTGCAAAAGAACTTAGCAGAATTGTGACGCAGTAGGATCATCACACAACGGTATCTCCAAATTATCTTAATTACAACAGGACAAACTGATAATTTAGTTTTAAAATCATTTCAAGATATTTTGCTATGTGGAAACACAAAGATCAGAAATATGAATACGGACTCGTGCTTAGCGGTGGAGGCACCCGTGGAGTCGCTCATCTGGGCGTTATCAAAGCATTGGAAGAATCTGGGATAAAACCGGATATTATAAGTGGGGTAAGTGCAGGAAGTATTGTGGGTGCCCTTTATGCGGATGGTAATAATCCTGAAGAAATCCTTGAAGTATTTGCATCTCATAAAGTTTTCAGCTTCCTTGAGTTCACAATCCCTAAAATAGGTTTTATAAAAATGACAGGGTTTGAAAAAACATTAAAAAAACTATTAAAAGCCAGGAACTTTGAAGACCTTCAGATACCACTGAAAGTTTTTACGGTTAATATGAACACGGGAGAATATACCTGCTTTGACAGAGGTCCTCTGGCTGTTGCAGTAAAAGCATCATCATCCATTCCTATTATATTTCCACCGGTTGAAATTGACGGTGAGTTATATACTGACGGTGGACTTATTAATAACTTTCCATTGGAAGTCCTGGAAGGAAAATGTAAACGTATTATCGGTGTAAGTGTTAATCCACTTAGTATAAAGTGGAAACTTGACACCCTGAAAGTTATTGCAGAGAGAACCTTTCAGCTCAATATCCGAAGCCACACCCTCGATCGCAAAGACAGATGCGATCTGTTCATTGAACCCGAAGGCCTGGATGATTATAGTCTGGCCGATCTTTCAGGTGCTGAAGAAATGTTCAACAAGGGTTATAAAACAGCCAAAAAACTCATCAAAGAAAAAGGCTGGTAACCCATTACCTGAATTTGTTAATTTTGCCCTTTCAAACCAAAAATCAATTGGTGAAATTATGTCAACCAAAAAAAATCTTTACATATACAATACTTTAAGCCGTAAAAAAGAACTTTTTGAACCTCTAAGGCCACCTTTTGTGGGTTTATATGTTTGCGGACCAACTGTTTACGGCGATGCTCACCTTGGCCATGCACGCCCGGCCATTACTTTTGATCTGGTATTCCGTTATCTGCTTCACCTGGAATACAAGGTAAGATACGTGCGCAATATCACAGACGTAGGACACCTGGAAAATGATGAGCATGAGCTGGGTGAGGATAAAATTGCTAAAAAAGCCAGGCTCGAACAGCTTGAACCTATGGAAGTGGTGCAATACTATACCGACCGTTATCATGAGGATATGGACAGGCTGAACATAAAAAAACCAAGTATTGAACCCAGGGCATCAGGACATATAATTGAACAGATAGAGCTCACCAAAAAAATTCTGGAATCCGGCTTTGCTTACGAAGTGAATGGCTCGGTATATTTCGATGTGGAAAAATACAATAAAAAACATCGATATGGAAAGTTGAGCGGTCGTGTGATTGATGATATGATTGCTAATACACGCAATCTGGATGGGCAGGAAGAAAAACGCAGCAATGTGGATTTTGCACTCTGGAAAAAAGCTGCTCCATCGCATATTATGCGCTGGCCGTCGCCCTGGAGTGAAGGTTTCCCGGGGTGGCACCTTGAATGCTCAGCAATGAGTTCCAAATACCTGGGTGAAGTGTTCGACATTCACGGGGGTGGTATGGACCTGCTTTTTCCGCATCATGAATGTGAAATTGCACAGTCTAATGCAGCACAGGGCAAGGACGCCGTAAACTTGTGGATGCATAACAACATGATAACCATCAACGGCCAGAAAATGGGAAAATCACTGGGAAACTTCATTACCCTCAGGCAATTTTTCTCAGGTGATCATGATTCACTTGAAAAGACTTACAGCCCAATGACGATAAGGTTCTTCATTCTTCAAGCCCATTACCGCAGCACACTCGATTTCAGCAATGAAGCGCTTATTGCAGCTGAAAAAGGCTTAAAAAGACTTTTGCAGGCAACAGATACCCTTAACAGCCTGAAACCGGCAGATAAATCTTCGGTAGATTTAAAAAATCTTGAAGCCGAATGCTACAATGCACTTAACGACGATTTCAACAGTCCTGTAGCCTTGTTCGATGCTGTAAGGATCATCAATTCTGTTCATGATGGTAAAGACAAGTTAAACAAAAAAGATCTGGAAACCCTTAAAAGAGTATTCAGCATTTTTGTTGATGAGATTTTTGGTTTGAAATCTGAAATAGTATCAGAAAATAAGCAAACCGAAACCCTTTTGCATGGCATAATGAAACTTTTGCTCGATATCCGTCAGAAGGCAAAAGAACAAAAAGATTATTCTACATCCGACAACATACGCGATCAGTTGGCTTCACTCAAAATTGCAATAAAAGACAGCAAGGATGGTTCTACCTGGGAACTGAAGGAGTAAATTAATTTCCCAATAGAATTATAAAAAGGCTGTATAGGAAAACCATACAGCCTTTTTCAAAGAAATCACTCAATATTTATTATGTAAGAAAGCTGAGCAGAATCCCGGCAGCAATAGCACTCCCGATTACACCTGATACATTGGCAGCCATAGCATGCATAAGCAGGTGATTGGTTTTGTCATATTCAAGCCCTACATGTTGTGAAACCCTGGCACTGTCAGGAACAGCAGAAACTCCTGCATTTCCAATCAACGGATTAATCTTGTTGCCTTCTGATGAAAAAAGATTCATCACTTTAGCGAATAACACACCACTGAAAGTTGCCACAATAAATGATGCAGCACCCAACCCAAAGATCATCATCGATTGAGGTGTAATAAAAACATCGCCCTGGGTAGATGCACCTACCGTAAGACCCAGAAAGATAGTGACAATATCGATGAGCGATGATCTTGCCGTTTCAGCGAGGCGATTGGTAACACCACTTTCCTTTAAAAGATTTCCGAAAAACAACATTCCAAGCAAGGGCAAGGAAGTTGGCATAATAAAAGTGGTAAGAAGCATACCAATAATCGGGAAAAGAATTTTCTCCTGTTTGGGAACGGCGCGTGCAGGTTTCATCCGAATAAGCCGCTCTTTTTTGGTGGTAAGAAGCCGCATGATGGGTGGCTGAATCACAGGCACCAGTGCCATATATGAATAGGCTGCAATGGCAATTGGCCCGATAAATTCTGGTGCCAGTTTTGATGAAAGGAAAATCGCTGTAGGACCATCAGCTCCTCCAATAATAGCAATTGCTCCGGCCTGTTCAGGTTCAAAGCCCAGCAATAAAGATGATGAATACGCAGCAAAAATACCAAACTGAGCTGCTGCTCCAAGCAATACCAATTTGGGTTTTGACAATAAAGATGAAAAATCAGTCATTGCACCAATACCAAGAAATATCAGTGGCGGATAGAATCCTCTTTCTACTCCCTGGTAAAGCATATTAAGTACGCTCCCTTCCTCATAAATTCCGATTTGTAAATCCGCTGTAATATCAAAAGGTATATTCCCCAGAATAATCCCAAAACCTATGGGTATTAGCAATAAAGGTTCGTAATGCTTAATGATGGCCAGTGAAATAAAGAAAAGACCGACACATATCATTATGATGTGGCGATAGTCAACATTGGCAAAGGCAGTATATCCGTAGAGTTCGGATAATTGCTCTGTAATGAATTGAAAAACTCCTGTATCCATAATAAATCTCCTATCCTATTTCAATCATAACATCACCTTCCATAACTGACTGTCCGGGATTGACCATGATTGCAGTAACAGTGCCTTCTTTGTCAGAATCAATATTATTCTCCATTTTCATTGCTTCAAGGGTAATAAGTTTCTGGCCCATTGATATCTTATCACCCACTTTGCAGTGAATACTCAATACTGTACCTGGCAGTGGTGCCTTAATGGTACCAACACCCTTGCTAACCCTGGTTCCTGTTCCCTCTGATGGGGTTGTATCGGTGGAAGGTACGGCACGTGCCCGAACCAGCTTCGGAGTTTTTACCGGTTGAATAGATCTGTCAACCTCAACACTATATGTTGAGCCGTTTACTTCCAGTTCAATGATGTTGTCTTCTACATTGAGAATACTTACATCATATTCATTACCATGTATCGTAAACTTATATTTTTTCATTGTTTTTATTCTTTTTCAGAAATGACAGTTATTAAATGATCCGTCAGTTTTTGGGTATGTTTCTTAATCCGTATATTTTTGAGCTCCACGGTGAATAAGTTCGCGAAACTTTGCTGATAGTAAGTACCGTATTTTCATAGTCATGAAGTTCTGACCGATACAAATGAATCGCTGCAGCAATAGCTGCATTTACTTCACCGCTCATATCCGCTGGTCGTGAAGCTTTGCTATTACCAGTATCAATATCAGTTTTTGGATGTTTTCGTCCCGACCAGAATGATGATAATCGTGATTTAAACTCAGGCGAATAAATACGGGGAGTGTTTGTAAAAACAACAAATAAAAGAACCAGTGCCAAAAACACGATTCCCATTCCTAAAATGGCCATAAGAACACCATAAGGGTCGTTCTGGGCAAACACACAAACTTCATCAGCTGCGTTAGTATTGCCGGCTTCCACTTGTTGTATAATATAATGTATATTCAGCATCATAATTATCGATAGATTACAGTGGAATATTTGAATGTTTTTTTGGAGGATTCAGATCCTTTTTGGTTGCCAGCGATTGCAAGGCTCTTATTATTCTGAACCTGGTATTTCTTGGTTCAATTACATCATCAATATACCCGTATTTTGCTGCATTATATGGAGTAGCAAATTTTTCGAGGTATTCATTT
>CAYXIT010000003.1:56985-57711 GCA_964465275.1 uncultured Bacteroidales bacterium
AGGCACCTCCATAGGCTTTACGAAGTACAACAGTGACTTTTGGAACGGTAGCTTCACCATAAGCAAAAAGCAGCTTGGCTCCATGTAAGATAATACCACCATACTCCTGCACTGTACCCGGGAGAAAACCTGGCACATCAACAAGGGTAACCAACGGTATATTGAATGCATCGCAAAACCTTACAAACCGGGCAGCTTTCCTTGAAGCATTGATATCAAGAACCCCTGCGAGATATTTTGGCTGGTTGGCCACTATACCCACAGGCATGCCATTGAAACGGGCAAAACCGGTTATAATATTGGATGCATAATTGCGATGAACTTCCAGAAACTCATTATAATCCACAATGGCATATATCACATCCTTTACATCATAAGGTTTGTTGGGATTTACAGGAATAATATCATTCAGTTCATCGTCAAGCCTGTCAATGGGATCATCGCATGGCGAAAGAGGCGGATCTTCCAGGTTGTTTTGAGGAAGAAAGCTCAGTAGTTTTCTGATAAGCAACAATCCTTGCTCCTCATCATCAGCTACAAAAATTGCTTCATTTCTCCAATCTCCGAAAGTAGCACTTGAGTTATAAGAAATTGTTTTATTCAGAACTGACTGAGACTCCGCCAGTGTTTTTACCGGAAATCTACCAACACCAATATCAACCATATTGCCTTTAACAGCAAAACTTTTAAATTCGTTTATTATTTTCATAGACTAATTTTATTCAT
>CAYXIT010000003.1:57721-59577 GCA_964465275.1 uncultured Bacteroidales bacterium
CAAAATGAGCAACCCCTGATTTTGATCCATGTGTCATGGCACCACCAAGCTCCTGATCAGTCACCACTTCACCTGTTACAGTTTTCACAACTTTAGGGCCTGTAAGAAACATATAGCTATTCTCTTTGGACATAACGATGAAATCGGTAAGGGCTGGAGAATACACTGCACCGCCTGCGCATGGACCGAAGATGCCGGTGATCTGCGGTATAACACCTGATGCATTAATATTGCGCTGAAATATCTCTGCATAACCAGCAAGGCTGTTAACACCTTCCTGGATTCTGGCACCACCACTGTCGTTCAGACCAATAACCGGAGCACCTACCTTCATGGCTTTATCCATGATTTTGCAGATTTTCTCAGCGTAGGCGAGCGACAATGAACCGCCAAAGACCGTAAAATCCTGGGCGTAAACATATACCAGTCGTCCATCAACCGTTCCAAACCCTGTTATTACTCCGTCAGAATATATTTTCTGTGATTCTATACCGAAATCATTACAGCGGTGGGTAACAAACATATCAAACTCTTCGAAGCTTCCTTCATCAAGTAAAATATCAATACGTTCGCGGGCAGTCAGTTTACCTTTCTTGTGTTGTGCATCAATACGGTTTTGCCCGCCGCCAAGCTTTGCAAGCTCACGCTTCTCGAGCAATTCTTTAATTTTACTTTCAAACGACATGTCAGAATTTACTTTACTGTTAGGATTTATTTTTGTCTTCGCAAAGTTCGGTAAGCACTCCACCTGTTGATTTTGGATGCAGGAATGCTATATCAAGACCTTCTGCTCCTTTTCTGGGCTGCTGATCTACCAGTTGAATCCCTTTTTCCTGCAGCGTAACAAGAGCATCTTCAATACCATCCACCGCAAAAGCAAGGTGATGAACTCCTTCTCCTTTTTTCTCAATAAATTTTCCGATGGGCCCACCGGGATCAGTAGACTCAAGAAGTTCAATTTTTGTGTCACCAAGTTTGAAGAAAGCAGTCTTAACTTTTTGATCTTTTACATCTTCAATTGCATAGCATGTAAGACCCAGCACATCTTCATAAAACCGAATGGATTCATCAAGGTTTTTTACAGCAATACCAATGTGTTCAATATGTGTAAGTTTCATAAGATTTTTATTAAGGGTGAGGGAAAATATTTGCCGCAAAGTTATGGAATTAAACCATTAAAAAAAGTGTGATAACATGATTTATATTCACATTAGATTAAAATTGTGAAATAAATAACAAAGCAATATGGTAAAAGGCTTAAAGACAGAAAACGCAAGACTTATTGATTGGAAACATCCCAGATCACCTCTACATCCCAGTTAACTCTTGACTGTATTTTATCAGGAAAAACATAGACCATCTCGGGCTGAACTTCATCAAGATAGTTTCCTGTATCCCACATTCCATTGCGATTGCTGTCTTCTATTAGCCTGAGCCTGAATGTTGATGCCGGCAGAAATTCAAACTGATAAATATCACTTTGGGTAATGATTTTTTCATCCACAACTTCAAATTTCTCGGTAAGCAATTGAAGTAAAAATTGCTTTTGTGGTTCCGCCTTTTCAATAGTGTCATTGATCAAAGTATCATTTTCAAAAATACCCGGCAAACTAATATTAGCCAGAATATAGCCGTAATCTTCCCGTGTTGTTGCTCTGAAGGAATAAGATAAAGTATCATTTGTTGCCCCGAAAATATCTCTGAGAGTTCCAGGCAACAGCCTTACCAGATAAGTAGAATCCTGTTCCAGGAAAGACTTGAGATGAAGTCGCCGCTTTGCATTATCTGTAAATTCAAATTCAGCTTCTGCCGGAATGCTGTCACTGATGAAAACCTGCACTGAATCAGCATTAAAT
>CAYXIT010000003.1:59592-65021 GCA_964465275.1 uncultured Bacteroidales bacterium
ACTTAGTAGTTCAAAACTCCTGAAGAATGGTTGTTTTCTGGCCTTAAGTGTAGGTGTGCTTATATTCAGCACATCTCCTTCCTCCTGCTGAGGGGTTCCTCTTCCTCTGGCAGCACGAACCGTTAAAGAGATATTTACCGTATCAAGTAGGCGATCACGATCATATACCTTTAAAAAGAGTGAATCTCTCTCTAATTCAGAGAACCATACGGCGAGGGTATCCCTGTTCCGGTTGTATTCTTTAATATTCCAGTTTTCCGGCAATGGATCCCTGTAATCCATAAAATGCACAGAATCTACCGGAGCACGAAAAGCAAAACTTATTCTTCCCTTGCGTGTAAGCGATGAAGACATCAGACGTTGAAGAGTATCTTTTTCCTGAAAAAGGAACATTTCAAAACGGTTGCCTTCCCTTTTCAATTCAAGCTCAGGCAAGCTATCTGCAGGGCTTAATCTATCCTGGAGCCCCCCAATTGTATCAGTAAGATGAGCGGATGCAACTGCAATTGTATCACCGTTAAGGGTATCGGCTTCTGTTAATTCCGTTTCTCTGCCCAAATGCCCGGCAAACTCAGGTTTTACAAGGCTGTCAATAAACCCGATCATTTCATCAGGACTATCATACAGGTAATTGGAGTTAACATCTTTAAGAGCGAACATCAGGTATCCACCTTCACGCATATTGCTTATAAAAAAATTGCCTTCTTCATTTGTTTTCGACAAATAAACCGGTCGTTGAAGCATGGGAACCGAGTCAAATACATCATCATACAGCATTACAAATACACCCTCTTCCGGTTCGAGTGTAAGGGCATTTTTTACATTGCCGGCTACCGATAATGAGTCAACATAGCTTCCCGTTGAAACCACAAACTGAAAATTCGGAATGGCATTGCCCTCGGTTATATCAACAATTGATTCGCCAAAAAAGAAATTATAAGTAGTATTCTCCATTAAAGTATCTTCAACTGACATTATTATCGAGCGCCCCCGGACCCTTACTTCGGGATCATTCTGCAATGGAGGTGAAACCAGGAGATTTTGTCTGAGATTTTTAATCTCAACAAATTCATCAAAAAATATTCGTACTTCCTGCCCTTTATAATAGGTTGAATAATTGGGAGGTGTGCTTCTTAAAACAACCGGCGGATCTTCATCTTCAGGCCCTCCTGTTGGAGCTACAACATTGGCACATGCTGCAAATACAATTACTACAACAATGTAAATTAAATTTCTTGAAAAAGAAGGCAAGGTCGCCATGATAAGATTACAAAATTAATTTGCCGGGTTTATTCATTCAACGTCAAAGGCATGGCAAAATTATCAATATTTATGAAAAGCTATTCATTAAAATAACCTGTCAATAAAATATGACTACTTATAGTTATGTGCTTTTGGTGTAATGGAATATATTTTGTATATTTGAAATGATAAACCATTAGTCGTTCCTTTTGTTTATCTTCTGGCTGTTTCGGTATCCCCTGAAGATTTCCCCAATTTCCCTTTTGTCTTCAATTCCATTTCCCCTGACCGGAACAGCCTTTTCATATTTTTTATAATGATTCATTTGCCGGGAAAGCTTTTTCAAGATTGCAGAAACAATATCCCTTATCACTAAAATATTCCAGCAGATTTTTTAAAATAACAATAACATTTTTTGCAGCTTTTTCAGAGTCATGCATTAAAATTATTGAACCCGGTATTACTGTTGTTTTTAGTTTACTGATTTTTTCTGAAGAAATAATTTCTTTTTTATAATCGTGTGTTATTTGAGTCCACATTATAATATTAAACCTGTTTTTCAGCATTTTAACCTGCCCTGGCATTATACGGCCGTAAGGCGGCCGGAACAGGTTCGATTGAAAAACATCATTACAAAGATTTATATCATTTATGTAGTTCTTTGCTGAATTTCCCCAACCGCTAATATGGTTAAAGGTATGATTCCCCAGGGAGTGGCCTCTGTCTTTAATCATATCAATAAACCGGGGATGCCTTTGGGCTTGCCTTCCTGTGCAAAAAAAGGTGGCTTTGGCATTGTAAGCATCCAGCAAGTGCAATATATTATCGGTAACACCAGGGAAAGGGCCGTCATCAAACGTCAGGAAAATTTCTTTTTCACGTGTTTTCACCACCCAGTTTAAAGCTGCCGGGGCAATTTTCTTTAAAATAAATGGGCTGCTTACTGAGATCATACACCATGAAAACTGTTTTACGGAAAGGTATTCTTCAGATCACAATTTGTGTTAAAAAATCAACGTGACATTCAGGCACTTATTCTGCTTGCGTTTCTTGACCGGAAGAGTTTTCTTAAACTTCTTTCCAGTTCATTGCGGTCAATATATTTGCCAATAAAAACAATCTTGGAATAACGCGCTTCATCATCTTCCCAATCAGTGCCATCTTCAAAATTATAAGAGCCCTTTACAGCATGAAAAACACAGCGCTCACTCTTATCTCTGAAGTTTAGAATTCCTTTTACCCTATAAAGTGAATTCTGATTAAAATATAAGTAGCTTGACATCCAGATATTGAAAAGTTCCTGATCAAAACATTCATCGAAAATAAAACCTTCAGCATGAATATCATGGCGGTGATTTACCATTTCGCTCGCCAGGTATTTATTTGATATAGCAAATTCACGTATTGAAATACTTATATTTCGGAATGAACGCGTAGATCTTTCAATATGGGAAGAAGAATAGGCTTTGGTTTGAAGCAAAGGCGTGCCATTTGTTTGTGCCCACTTAGTTTCAACTATTTCAGCCATGGGATTGATTTCGGTGATATGCTCTTTCAAGTGCCTGATATGTTCTCTTTCAGAAAGATCAACCTTATTGAGTATAACAAGGTCAGATAGAGCAATTTGTTTTCTTGAATCTACTTCGTCATTTATCGTTTTCTCCAGGGTTGAGGCATCAGTAAGGCAAATAACACTGTTTACTTCAAAGTATTTTTCAATAATATTATTGGCTACGAATAAATCAATAACGCTTGTAGGATCTGCAATTCCGGTAGTTTCTACAAGCAAGTGATCAATTTCATCCGATTTTTCAATAATGGTTTGAAGAGAATCGAAAAAATCTCTGCTTAACGAACAACAGATACATCCATTGGTAAGCTCGTAAACAGGTGTACCTTTGACAGATACCAGTTCTCCATCAATACCCAGTTCTCCAAATTCATTCTCAATAATTGCAAAACGGGTTTCCGGATTTTTTCGGATGATATTATTTAGAAGTGTTGTTTTACCGGAGCCAAGAAATCCTGTAATGACAGTAACCGGGATACGTTTTTGTGCTATTTTGAAATTTTCCTGCATTAACCAGTAAATATTGTATTCTTTATCCGGTTTTAAAAAGTTGTAGAAACTGTTTTGGATATTTATGTTTACTCAACGGGCTGTTAACTTCTTTATTGTAAAGCAAATGTACAGAATAAAGAATGAAATTAAAATAAACTGATATCTTTTTATACAAATAATTAGATTATTTCAATTAAATAACAATTCTATAAAACAAATTATCCTGAAAATGTTTACAATTATTCATTTTTATTTCCTGGCACTTTCAGCCAAATCCCTGGAAATTTTATGCAGTCCTTCAACACAAGGAAAATTGCAATTATATAAAAACTCTCGAGGAAAATATGATATAAAAATCTGGCAAATGTTGATGTATAATAAAAGGTTAGCAGAAGCATAAAAACCAATTGAAAAAACAGAAATATGCCTGAATTGATCACCGACTGAGTTACAGCTATTTTTTGCGGTAACGCATAAAACAACACCGAAAACCAGCTGAAAACAATAATTACAGGAAATAATATTGCTTGTACTTTTTGCGGATAGAACCCTTTTCTTCCTTCAATATTTGTGTGCACCATAAAAGCAAGATCAGCGGAATCACCCGTTACATCCACATATGTTTCACTCCCGGAAACCGCTGTCAGGGTATTTACCAAAAAAGCCAGTAATTGGGCATAAAACTTTTCAAATCCATTAACCCAGATCAGTGTGATCAGCACCGATGCAATAACCCATATTATTATTTTTTTCAGCATTGGAAAGGCTCAGAAAAAGCTAGTTATTTGTAAAAAAAAGGGGATTGCCTGACCTTCTGTCGGCCCATAAAACTATAATAAAAACCAGCAGGGCAAAAAGTATATTCCAGAAATAATCATGAATGCTGTAAAAAATATTCGTGGAATAGCTGCCAATGGCTCCCATGATCAAAAATCTCATTTTATTTAAAATAAATATAACTCCTGCCATTACTCCAAAATTTATTGCTTTGTTTTTTGAGGACCAGGGCATAAACAGGGTAATCATCAGGATGAAAATGTAGAAGTTATATGCAGTACATTCCAGGATTACTTTCATACTAAAATCAGAAAAATTCAATACCGGCAGTCCCCCGTCAGATACAGGCAATTGCAAAATTTTTCCTGTTGTTATGACCGTACTATGGGTGAAGTTCACCATGATCTGCCTTACAGTATCTTTTATGACCGGCAATTGAATCAAGGCCAGCACAAGAAACCATCCTGCAAAGGAAAACAACAAAGGCTTTATCCTTTTAAGATACTCCCGTCGCTGCTTATCTCTTTGTTTTGTCTTTTCCCTGAATTCTTTTTTGTTCGCCACGATCAATATTTTTATTTCTTAAGCGATTTTAAAGGTAAAAAGTTATTCACAACAATAAAGCAAAAACCTGTCAAAAGTTAATTGCTCAAAATTATATGCTAATTTTGGTTTTTGCCAATATTAATCATCTTACAAATTTTACATTCCTGTTTTGAAGTTATTGATCAATATTAATTCCTTGTAAATGAAAAAGTTTCTTTTCTTTTTATTTGCTGTTTCTTTCATTTCTGCAATGGCCCAGGAACGCACGGCAGGCCCTGCAAAAGAGTTAAATGAATCACATAAAAGCAATTGTGAAGGATTTTCATTGAATTATTTTGATCAGGATCTGGTAACTGCTGACACCCTTATCACAAAAATATTAGGGAAGGATATTCAATCATACAGTCTTTTAAATATTAAGGCTACCAGCGGACAAAAAGCATCTGCAGGAATATTTATGGGTGGAGATGACGCAGGCATCAACCTGGAAAATGGTATAATATTAAGTTCCGGATTTATAAAAAACGTCCATGGACCCAATGAGTATTCCGGGGCCACAGGTGTATTGGACCTATCTGGCGATGAAGACCTGGAAGCACTTATACCCGGCTATGAAACCTTCGATGCAACCCTTTTGGAGTTTTCATTTATACCTGTCCATGATACGCTATACATAAGCTTTATTTTTGGTTCTGATGAATATAACGAATGGGTCGGATCGCCTTACAATGATGTGTTTGGCCGAACCTTCGTGATTCAAGATCCTGATGGGCATTTAGTGCGTGTCGCACCTATTGATTAA
>CAYXIT010000003.1:65031-70027 GCA_964465275.1 uncultured Bacteroidales bacterium
TGTTTGGCTTTTTTCTGAATGGTGAAAACATTGCATTGGTTCCTGAAACAAATGACAGAATATCGGTAAACAGTATCAATAATTTCAACAATAATAATTACTTTATCGATAATGACGAGCGCCCCGGACCGTTTTGTGCCGAAATGGATGGTTTCACTACATTACTGACTGCCAAAGGTATTGTTGAACCAGGTGAATCGAACCACATAAAACTCGCCATTGCCGATGCCGGTGACAAAAGTTTCGACTCCTGGGTTTTTATTGGAAGTGGTGGCTTTACCGGAGTTGATCCCGGTGACCCTGATGACCCCAATGATCCTGATGACGATGATCCGGTGCCATTACCTTTGAAAAACTGGCCCATATTTTTCGTAATGATAATGATACTTGTTTTTACCTTTATTAAGATCAGGAAATCTGTTTAAAATAATTAATCAAGCTGCTTTCTTTTTTACCTGTTTTGCCTGAGATCTTTTCAGCAGGCCAGTTTTTATTGAATTTTGATCTGTTTCAGTATAATTGGCTGGCAATTACAATAAAGATTCCTGTTATTGATTTTTAAGAATACTCCCGCTGGGAAAGCGTTCTGATTTTCATTTTTTTTTGTAGGTTTGCCATCCTGATAAATCATAACCAATATATAAAACCTATGAATAAAAAAATTGCTTTGGCTTTACTCGGCCTAACCCTTTTTACTTTCCAGGTATTGGCCTGCACCAGTTATCTTGTAACCCCCGGAGCATCGGTCGATGGTTCATCTATGATAAGTTATGCTGCCGATTCACACATCAGATATGGTGAATTATATTTTTTTGAAGGTGGCCCTAAAGCTCCCGGATCCTATTTTCAGGTTTATTACCGGGGCAGCCATAAACCGCTTGCACGCATACCCCTGCCCGACCAAACATACCAGGTGGTGGGTTATATCAACGAAAAGCAGGTTGCCATTGGCGAAACTACATTCGGGGGCCATAGCGAGCTGTTCGACACTACAGGTGGAGTTGACTACACAGGACTCATGCAGCTGGCACTCATGCAAGCGCCAACTGCGCGCGATGCCATCCGTATTATAGGTGAACTTGCCGATGAATACGGATATTACAGCATGGGAGAATCCTTTTCCATTGCCGACCCGAACGAAGTCTGGATCATGGAGATCATTGGCAAGGGAACTGATATACAATATGATCCTGCTACAGGCGAATATTACAATGCAGAAAAGGGAGCTGTATGGGTAGCTCAAAGAATTCCTGACGGATTCATATCTGCACACGCCAATCATGCACGTATTATGACTTTTCCGAAAGCTGACGGGGAAGTATCCATTACAAACAAACAGTTTGATAAGCTTCATGAGCCTGGAATAAGTGTTATTTACGCGCATGATGTTATTGATTTTGCCCGTCGCAAAGGATATTTTGATGGCGAAGATGCAACATTCAGCTTTTCAGATGTATATGCACCTATTGATTTTGGTGCCGCCCGCTTTTGTGAGGCACGCGTCTGGAGCATGTTTAATAAAGTGGCCCCCGGCATGGATCAATATATGGATTATGCCATGGGGTTTGACCTTAAAAATCGCATGCCACTTTACGTTAAACCAGAACGAAAACTTTCTGTTGAAGACCTGATTAATTTCAAACGTGATTACCTGCAGGGAACCGATTTTGATCTTTCACAGGATATAGGCGCCGGTCCATGGGGTAAACCTTACAGGTGGAGACCCCTGACATGGGAAATTGATGGAAAAACCTATTTTCACGAACGCACCACTGCTACCCAGCAAACAGCATTTTCATTCATTACGCAATCTCGAAGAAATTATCCCGGCCCCATTGGCGGCATCATATGGTTTGGCGTTGATGACGCCAATACAACTGTATATGTGCCCATGTATGCCGGAATCCGTAAAGCCCCCGACAAATTCAGAGAAGGATTTGGAAGCATCATTGATTATGAAGATGATGCTGCTTTCTGGGTATTCAATAAAGTAGCTCACATGGCATATCTCAGATATAGTTTAAAAATTGAAGATATTCAAAAAGTACAGGCTGAATTAGAGAACAGTTTCAGGGAATTTGTCCCGGCCATTGACAGAGAAGCTCTTGAGTTGTTTGAAAAAGATCCCGAACAGGCAAAAGATTTTCTGACCAACTTCAGCGTTTCCATGGGCAACTATACTGTTGAACGCTGGCAGGAACTTTACAGATTTCTGATGGTAAAATACCTCGATGGTAACATTAAAAAAGAAGAAGATGGCGAATTTCTTACCAACCAGTGGGGTAAATACCCAATTGTTGAACATCCTGAGTATCCCGAGTGGTGGTTAAGGACCATTGTTAAGCTTACAGGTGATAAATATCTTTACATTGAAGAAGAACAAGACTAACTTTGCACAAAAATTGAGTTAAAACTAAAAATTCATTTTTATATGTTTACAGGAATTATAGAAACTACCGGTAAGGTGGTAAAGATTGAAAGAGAAAGAGGAAATATCCATTTTACTATCGAAACCAAAATTGCAGATGAATTAAGGATAGACCAGAGTGTAGCGCATGACGGCGTTTGCCTTACAACAGTTCATGTTGATAAGAATAAAAAACAATATACCGTTACAGCAATACAGGAAACACTTGATAAAACCAATATGCGTACCTGGAAAGAAGGATACCGGGTTAATCTTGAGAGATGTATGCCAATAAACGGACGCCTGGACGGACACATTGTTCAGGGACATGTAGACCAAACCGCTGTTTGTACCAGAGTTGAGGAATTGGATGGAAGCTGGAAGTTCTGGTTTGAGTATGACCCGGGTCCGAAAAATATTACTGTTGAAAAGGGATCTGTTTCTGTAAATGGTGTAAGCCTTACAGTAGTCGACTCTGAACCTAATGTCTTTTCAGTAGCCATAATACCTTATACTTATGATGTTACCAATTTTGGAGATTTTAAAAAAGGCTCGGTTGTAAACCTTGAGTTTGATATTATTGGTAAATATGTTGCACGGCTACTCGAGCAACATTTCGAAGCAAGAAAATAAAACATTATCCTTGGTTATCCATTATCAAAAAAGGCTGTCATCTCAAAAAATGACAGCCTTTTCTGTTTAAGTTAATCCTTTTTTATTCAATACCAATCTTAGCTTTCACCAAAGGCATAATATCATCACCTGGATCTGAATACAGAAGAACTCCAACACTGGTGTCAAACACATATGTGTATCCATTTTCCTTAGCAACTTCTTCGATAGCGTTACGTGCCATATCAACAATAGGTTGAAGCAAACGGTTTTCTTCCTGCATCAGTTCGTCCTGCGCTGACTCCTGAAATTCCGTGATTCTTTCCTGTAAGCTTGAAAGCTCGCGTTCCCTTGACTGGCGAATGAGCTGAGAGAAGTTTTCCTGATTTTCCAGATAGTCCTGGTATTTTGTTTGAAACTCCCTTTGCATAGTTGTAAACTGAGTTTCCAGTTCCTGTGCAAATTTCTCAAGTTCTTGCGAAGCCTCTTCTCTACCGGGCATCATCTGAAGCAATTCATTGGTATTAATATGACCGAATTTGTCCTGAGCGGCAATGGTAGTATTCATTCCAAGAAATAATACCATCAACACTGCAATGCTAAAAATCTTTTTCATTTTAAATAGTTTAGGTTTAAAGTGTTTTTAATCTCCCCTCACGAGGTTGAATTTCAGGTTATTTAAGTGATTATTTAACAAATTTCCTGCCAATTTTCAGGGGCACAAATATAAAAATTATAAACGAATATCAACCCATTTTAACAGCATTTAATAGCAGGGATAGATTTAGATTGAGAATAAGGTTAATGTTGAGAATAGTTTCTGATGTCAATTATGGAAAAATATTACAATCCATAAATTTTTTTTGCAATTCAAAAATCTTGCGTATATTTGCAACCGCAATTGCAAAAAGCGGAAATAGCTCAGTTGGTAGAGCACGACCTTGCCAAGGTCGGGGTCGCGAGTTCGAGTCTCGTTTTCCGCTCAAAGACCTCTGAAAAAGAGGTTTTTTTTTGCTGTAAGTTTTGGTTTGGTAAATTTGTAGCAAAGTTCTTTAAAAGGCCCGGATGGTGGAATTGGTAGACACCCAGGACTTAAAATCCTGTGGCCATTGCGGCCGTGCCGGTTCGAGCCCGGCTCCGGGTACGTTTTAAAGCTCAGCCTCCTGGTATTCAGGGGGCTTTTTTTATAACAACATACACAACAAGCAGAATATCTGCAATCACTGATAACCAATCCCCAAACCCATTGCACATTACCTATCACACATCACCCTCCTACTTTCTGAACTTCTTAATAAATTCTTCCACTTCCGGCAAACCACCCTGATAAATCAGGTAGCCGTTGTAAGGCTCACGGGAAGTTATGTCATCATTCATAGGTGTAAGCATCATCCGTTTCACTTCTTCGGGGTCGTTGGTTTGACCAAGTACCCACCCCAGTTTTATATAAGCCACCTCGGGTAACATGTTTTCAGCGGGTACAACACCAAGTGCCATCAGTTCCCGGCCTGTTTCATAAACGAACATGTGCACATAACCCCAAAGGGTTTGGACAGTCATATAGACTGCAACACCTTTTTTACAGGCTCGCTCCAATGCCGGATAGAGCGGTTTGTTAACATGTCCCAGGCCGGTACCTGCAATAATGATACCTTTATATCCCTTTTCCACCAGCGAATCAATCATATCAGGCAACATATTGGGATAGTAATAAACCATAGCCACTTTTTCTTCAAAATAAGGAAAGATCCTGACTTTATGGTCCTTCCGCCGGGGTCTATAATCAGTTTTAATGGGTATAACACCATCTCTTGTAACCCTTGCCAGCGGTGTATCGCCCAGGGTACGGAATGTACTGCGATATGATGAATGCATTTTCCGCACACGGGTACCACGATGTAACAGCGCATATTCGTCAGAAGTGGGCCCAAACATACACACCATAACCTCGGCAATATCGCCATGCCCCGCTGTATA
>CAYXIT010000003.1:70056-78405 GCA_964465275.1 uncultured Bacteroidales bacterium
GACGATCGCTGCGAACCCACCAGCACAATGGGTATGGGCGAATCCTGTATCATATAGGTTAATGCCGCAGCAGTGTGATGCAAAGTATCGGTACCATGTCCGATAACAATGCCCTGGACTCCATTCTCAATTTCTTTACCAATGGCAACAGCAAGTTTTTTATACTGTTCCGGACCCATATTTTCGCTGAAAACAGCAAAAACTTTTTCGGTAGTAAGATTACAGATATCGGCAAGTTCGGGCACTGCACCATATAATTCACCCGGACTAAAAGCAGGAATTACAGCACCGGTCCGGTAATCAAGCCGTGAAGCAATTGTACCACCGGTACCAATAAGCTTTACTTTGGGCAATCCTTTGGTATAGGGAAACTCTTTCTCGGGAATCTTGTAGTTGGCCTTTTTGTAACCCGTTTCCTTCATTGACAGAATGGTGCCAACATCAATACCAATATTGTAGCCTGTATCAATTTTTAATACAATGTGGGTATCATCATCATTTTCGGACCTGGGTAACACAGTGCCTGAGAAATTCCCCCGGGAAGTTTCAATCTTACACTGCCCCCAAACCCTTACATTATATTTTTTAAGCACCTTTAGTGCCGTATTTTTATAGCCTTGAAAATAATCTTCTGCCATCTGATTTTGCTTTTTTATTTATGTAAGTTATTCGCACCCTTTTTCTCCAACTTTTTGTCTGAGTTCCTGTAAACTTATATTACCAAGCGCCTTTGAACGCAAGTGCCCCATTATCCAGTCGGCCATGGCGCCAGGTCTTTTGCTTTTCCGGATCGCACAATACTTATTCTCAAGAAATGGAATATCTTCAAGAATCTGCTTCACAGAAAATGGTTTGTATTTAACGCTGATTAGAAGAGAATCAAAATCCATTTTGGGGTGCTGATACAAAACCGGCAGCATTTCAAATACAATGGCCATATCCAGTTTCTTTATTCTGATTTTCTTTATCAACATGGTTATAAGGCCGTAATGAAAATCTTTTGATGCTGGAAACTGGCCTTCAATATATTTGAGTCTGTGCCCAAGCAATGTGCCGGCAAATACCGGATCCTCATTTAATTCCGTAATTAATTTTCCCAAAACAGGAAAGAGATCTTTTTTCAGAATATATTCATAAGTATCTTCCGGAATTCCCCATTTTTGCATTTGCCTGTAAGCATTGATGGAAACTACGGGAATTCTTTTCCTTAATTCATCAATATAATCATCTTTTAAAGGTATGGGAGCCGAATCGGTATCGGGGTACATGCGGTCGGCACCGGGTAAAACACGTTCAAAGATGGTAGTACCATCGGGCATAGATTTACGGGTTTCATTAGGAACCCCTTCAAATGCCCATTTACACCTTTCTTCAACTGTTTCCAGTGCGGTATCCATATCATCCTCCGGACCCCAGAAAACCAGCAATGCATCATCAGAACGTGCGGAAAGCAATTTTTTTATTATTGCCCAGTTTTTCTCTCCAAAAATGGGATTGAGACTTTCGTCATGATCCATATTGGGCATTTCAATACAAGCAATTACTTTCAACCGTTCACTTATTTCATCAGCAAATACTTTTCCGGGCTGGGTAAAATGTGAAAGAATGTCCCTGAAACCCGGCAAACCAAGTGCATACATGTGCCAGTCATTTTCTTTCACCAGCCTGGCAAATCTCGGTTTCAGGATAAGAGATTCAGGATCCAGCCGACGCGATTGCATTTTCCAGGCTTCAGGTTTTTTTACTTTACTATGCAGCAGAGACCTGATATTAAGCAATGCCCACTGCCGGAAACTTTCATTATGTGTAAGTAAAGGGATTTGCCGGATACGCGGCACACCCTTGATCTCAATCCGTGTACCTCCGCGACAGCTCACATTTACATCCTGTCGTGCGGCACCAATACCTGTTAAGACCTTGCCGGTACTTCTGTTTAAAAACCGGATGAATTGGCAGGCGTCAGCTACTTCCTGCGGATTTACCATGTCAGGATAAGTAACTGTTTCAATGAGCGGCATGCCCAACCGGTCGGTTTTGTATATGCGCCGGTGCCCCACATCCGAAATTTCACGACAGGAATCTTCTTCTATACTCAGTTGTATCAGTCTGATTTTTTTATAGGGAAGTTCTATTTCACCCTCCACCCCAATAATAGCAGTTCGCTGAAACCCTGTGGGAATGCTCCCGTCAAGATATTGTTTACGTGTAATATGCACCTCGCCAACAATATTAAGTTTTTTCAGCAGGGAAATCTCTATAGCTATTTCAAGGGCATCGCGATTAAGAGGAAAAGGTGGGGTATCATCAACCTCATACGTACAGGTTGTTTCATTCTTTATCCGGTAAACAATTTCTTTCCTGGTTTTAAACTCCATCAGAGCCGTTCCGTCATATTCGCCCAGTTCGCTGAGTGTTGGGCGCATATGGCGTATCACTTCTGCATCATATTCATCATCATTCTGATATTTCCCGGCCGGGCACCGGCAGAAAAGCTTTTTATCTGTTTTCAGTTGCTGATGAACCTCAAGTCCCGACATGAAACCTATACGATCATAATCGGCCTGGGTGGCATCTTTAAAGTTTACATAACCGATAGATTCAAGCGTTTGCGCATAATTGCGGCGCGCATCAAACTTTTTTTTCACGAAAGCTGGTTTTAAGTTTAATTTACTGTTTTTTTGTATTTTACATTTCTTTCTTCGAGATAATCCATAACAAATTCAAAGGAATCTTCATCCATACCAATAAGCTCAGGAGGAAATACTCCTTTGCCCGAAAACCTTCCCTGTAAGATCAGTTCTGCATGCGCTGTTGCAGTAAAACCTGTAGTGCGGGCCATAGAAGCTAAACCGGATTTTTCATCAAACTCATCATACAAATCATACACTATTGTATGCGGTTTGCCATCCATTTGTCCCTGTACTTTTATCCTCATAACAGTAAAGTCCTGTTCACCGGGATCAAGTTTCCAGTCATCGATCAGAACCTTGCTGGTAAAATCGATCGGACGGATGGCTGTATTATTTATTGTAACCGGGTCCTTTTCAAAAAACCCTGCTGTTTTAAGGGCTTGTATCAGGTTGATATGACCGGGATATCTTAGTGTCTTTTCTTTCATATCCGGAATATGCGACAAATTTTTCAGCAACGATCTCAAGCCATCAGTATAAAAAGCTTCAAGAGTTCCAACTTTTTCAAAAAATAACAGCTCAGGTTCGCTCATTGCAGGTTTGATCATATGCTTTCCTTTCTCAATATATCGTGCCGGCCGGGTATACTCTTCAATAACATCTACCGGCGAAAAGGGGGCTTTGTAATAGAAAGGGTAAACTTTTATTTTGGGCAATCCCCCAACCATGTATTCAAGACTACTGATCTCCATAACTTCATTGAGATATCCTGCAATAAGATTAGGCATACCCGGAGCAACACCGCAATCGGTTATGGCAGTTACCCCTTTCTCAGCCGCCAGAGCATTAAGATCCATGTAATCTTCAGGCATAAAAGAAATATCTACAATATTCTTTCCGGCTTCAATTACTGTACGCACCAGATCATAACCCATAAAGCCAGGTACTGCAGATATTACAAGATCAAAACCAGAGACCAGACGGGTTATGCTATCTTCTTCCATGAAATTAACCGGCTGTATTTTTATCCCGAAATTACTTTTCAGAAACTCCAGTGATTTTTTATCAATATCAGCCGATGTAACTTCGTGATTTTCTGAAAGATCAATAGCGATGGCCTTCCCTATCATTCCTGCGCCCAATACGATTATTTTACTCATAACGTTATAATTTAAGATTTTACTATTGTGTAAATGTGATTCGCGAAAAAATTAAAGCTTCAAAAAATAGTAGTTTTACTGTATTTTCATAGCTTACGGCGAACTAAATTAGCAAAATTGCGTAAGAGTAAATATCCGCGAATAAAAAAATAATCAAAAACATTAATTTTGCCGGTAATCACCGGTCAAAACAAAACATACACCTTCAGTTATATTGTGCCTTTGAAGGGTGATGTTAAATATCTCAAAAGTTTCGAGGAACTAATATATGATAGCCCGTAATACCCAATCAGACTTTTTTACTCGCAGGAAAATTTCAGTCATAGTCTTTTTTATCGGTGTAGGGTTACTTTACCTGATCAGGTTATATCATATCCAGGTTGTTGATCACCGCTACAAGATTTATGCAAGCAGCAATGTACAGCGGATAATTACAGATTATGCTGCCCGTGGTCTTATCTATGACCGGAACGGAGAATTACTGGTGTATAATGAACCTTATTATGACCTTATGGTAATACCCCGGCAGGTTACATCAATTGATACTACCGAGTTTATTAGCCTGCTGGGCATAACCGAGGAGCAGTTTATTAACCGAATGCAGTCGGCAATCAGTCATAGCCGACATAAAGGCAGCGTATTTGAAAGGCAGATATCAAAGGATATTTATGCAGTATTGCAGGAGAAGCTGTTCAGATTTCCGGGTTTTTATGTGCAACCGCGTACTTTGCGTAAATACCCTTACCAAATGGCTGCCCACCTTTTTGGTTATGTGGGTGAAGCGGGGCCGTCAACCATTGAAAATGATCCTTATTACAAATCTGGCGACTACATAGGAATTTCGGGTATTGAGAAACATTATGAAGAAATACTCAGAGGACAAAAAGGATCAAGGATAGTTCTGGTTGATGCTTTAAACCGCGATATCGGGCCGTTTCAGGATGGCCGGTATGACACTCTTGCTGTTGCCGGAACAGATCTTTTTACTTCACTTGATTATGAACTTCAGTTATATGGCGAAAGATTAATGCAAAACAAAAGGGGAAGTATTGTAGCCATTGAACCATCATCAGGTGAAATTCTTGCTTTGGTAACATCACCGGGATATGACCCTAATCTTCTTGTTGGAAGAGTTCGTTCGCAGAATTACAGAAACCTGCAGGAAGATACCCTGAAACCTTTATTTAACAGGGCACTTATGGCCAACTATCCGCCAGGTTCTGTGTTTAAGATCGCTAATTTCCTGGTAGGTCTTCAGGAGGGGGGTATCAATCTGAATTCCCGCTATTCATGTCCGGGTTATTATTACAGTGGAGGTATCACCGTAAGGTGCCGTACACACCCGCAACCTGTAAATGTAATTACCGCACTTCAGCATAGTTGCAATACTTTTTCATGCATCCAGTTCAGAAATACCCTGGAACTGCCAAAATTTGGAAGCATGCAGGAAGCACTAACCACATGGCGAAACCATCTTGTGAGTATGGGATTTGGCCGGACTTTCAACAGTGACCTGCCCTATGAATTGAGCGGATTACTCGGAAGTGCCGATTACTACGATGGTATTTACGGACCTCGCGGATGGCGGGCTCTTACAGTAATTTCACTTGCCATTGGTCAGGGTGAGATCGGAACAACACCCCTGCAGCTGGCAAACCTGGCAGCAACCGTTGCAAACAGGGGGTTTTATTATACACCGCACATCGTTAAAGCTATTGAGACTCCCGATAACCTGAATCCGGAATTTATTGAAAGGCAATATACCACAATTGACTCAATTCATTATGAAACCATGGTAACTGCCATGTATGAAACTGTGGAATCAGGAACCGGCAGATTTTCCAGGATACCGGATATTCCTTTTGCCGGAAAAACAGGCACTGTGCAAAACCCGCATGGAGAAAACCACTCAGCATTTATAGCATTTGCGCCGGTGGAAAAACCAAAAATAGCAATTTCAGTAATTGTTGAAAATGCAGGGGGAGGCGCTTCATGGGCTGCTCCAATCTCAAGCCTCATGATTGAGAAATATCTGACGGGCGAAATAAAGCGCTCCTGGTTTGAACAACGTATACTGGATGCCAGCTTTTAATCATTTGTATTACGATTGCATATGGGAACACAATTTGACTTCTTTAAAAAACTTGATAAAACCACCATCTTTGTATATCTCTGCCTGGTTGTTATCGGATGGATCAGCATATATTCAGCAGAGATCAACGATCAGCACCAAAGCATATTTGATTTCAGCCAAAGATATGGTAAGCAATTTGTTTTTATCCTGACAGCCATCGTTTTAGGGATTATTATACTCAGCATCGACGTAAAAATATTTCCCACCTTTGCCTATGTATTTTATGGGATCGGAATTATAACCCTTATTGCCGTCCTACTTTTTGGCACCACCATAAATGCTTCCAAATCATGGTTCCAGATAGCCGGCATTGCTATTCAACCTGCCGAATTTGTAAAATATGCCACAGCACTTGCATTGGCCAGGATCATTTACGATAACAAAACCCGTTCAAGAAACTTTAAAACCCTTTTTAAACCCGCAATACTGGTTACAATTCCGTTATTTCTGATCTTTATGCAGAACGACACAGGAACAGCCCTGATATTTGCAGCTTTTGTGGTTGTTTTTTACCGAGAAGGATTCATCCCGGGATGGTTGCTGCTTTTAGGTTTTGCTGCTGTACTTCTTTTTATCCTTACTTTACTTTTCAACGAGTTTTATATCATGGGTGGACTGACTGCCCTGTTTTTGATTTCTTCTTTCTTTTTAAGAAAAAAACCATCACTTATTAAGCAATTATTTCTTTTGCTCATTCTTATAAATGCCTACGTTTATACGGTTAATTATGCTTATGAAGAAATTCTTCAACCCCACCAAAAAATGCGTATCGCAGTTTTAATTGATGAAAGTGTGGATTTGCGCGGAGCAGGATACAACCTGCATCAGTCAAAAATTGCTATTGGTTCAGGTGGCATGTGGGGTAAGGGATTCCTTGAAGGAACACAAACCAAATTCAGCTTTGTACCCGAGCAGGGTACCGACTTTATCTTTTGTACTATTGGCGAAGAATGGGGTTTTGCAGGAAGTTTTGTGCTTATATCTCTTTATATATTTTTGCTGGTGCGCATTATATTATTAGCTGAAAGACAAAGATCGGTCTTCAGCAGAATATTTGGATACAGTCTGGCATCCATAATATTTTTTCATTTTATGATAAATATCGGGATGACAATCGGGCTTATTCCTGTAATTGGCATACCCCTTCCATTTATAAGCTATGGAGGTTCCTCACTGTTGGCGTTTACAATATTTCTTTTTACATTTTTAAAACTTGACTCAAAAAGACTGGAATTATTATAAATGTATTGTTAAAGCATTGCTTATATGTGCCTGCTTAATAATTATTTTTCTTTTATACTTTTATGCAGTAAATATCAAAATCTTATATTACCATGCAAATTGCATTATTTGGTAGAAAGTTTGATCGGGAGTTTCTTCCTGTAATTGAGAAAATGATCCGACTTCTTGAGATAAAAGTCAACAAATTTTTTATACACAAAAGATTTTATGATTTTTTGAAGGAGCAGGTAACCTTCCGGAAATCTATAGATATATTCTCAGATTATACCCAGATCCCTGATGATTGTTTTTGCATGATTAGTGTTGGTGGCGACGGCACCTTACTTGACACACTACCTTATATACGTAGTTCGGAAATTCCCGTGCTGGGAATAAATACCGGAAGGCTGGGTTTTTTATCTTCCGTTTCATCCGATGAAATGGAAGAATCTGTTGCTGCACTTCTTTCGGGCCGTTTTCGGATTGATCGCCGCTCATTACTCATGCTTGACAGCGGGCAGGAAAAGCTTTTTGAAAACTTTCCTTACGCTTTAAATGAGCTTACGGTTCTTAAACGCGATAACACTACAATGATTTCCATAAGTGCTTATGTAGATGGGAATTACCTTAATACCTACTGGGCCGATGGTTTAATGGTAGCTACTCCTACCGGATCAACAGGATATTCGTTAAGTTGTGGGGGACCTATAATATCTCCTGACTCGGAAAATTTTATCATTACTCCCATTGCTTCGCATAATCTTACGGTACGCCCTATCGTTATAAAGGACGAATCCATAGTAAAACTAAGAGTTGAAGGAAGAATTAAAAGTCATCTCCTACTCATGGATTCAAGATCTGTTCCCCTGGAGAATCCGGTGGATCTCTATATTAAAAAAGCTGATTTCAGCATCAATCTGATTTGTATTGAGCATAACAACTTTTTTAAAACCATAAGGAATAAACTGGCATGGGGCTTTGATAAAAGGAACTAAAATCAGCTTATTACTTTGACATACAAAAGAACAGATAATTATTTTTAATTAATTTTGTCGTTTTAAAAAATACGCTTACAAAAAAATCTTTAATCTTCTCATAAAATTTACTTTGTAACCACGGGAAAGCATTAAAAGCTAAACTTACAAACCAGATGATTATTTTTTAATGAAATATATCTTTACCATATTCTTACTCACATTCATTT
>CAYXIT010000003.1:78464-78978 GCA_964465275.1 uncultured Bacteroidales bacterium
CTGACAGAACAGGAACACAAGGCCTGAGAGATTTTGATTTTGCTGCGGTAAGACCATCTCTGATGATTGGGTACCGATATTTACTGTTACAAAACCTGGCTCTTTCAACCCATTTAACTTTTGCATATGTTGCAGGTGATGATAAAAATACAGATGAATTACACCGCAATAACCGAAATATTAATTTCCGTTCACCTATTATCGAATTTGCACCAAAACTACAGTATTATTTTATTTCTTACCAAAGGTTCGGTGCTCGCCACGGAAGGGCTACAGGATTAAGGGTAAGAAGGCAAATGGATATTTCCGCCTATGTTTTTACCGGAATAGCAGGTTTTTATTTTAATCCGCAGGGATACTTTGATGCTGAAAATTATTCAGGTACCATTTCCGCAGATGAATTGCCATCCAATGGCTGGTATAACCTAAAGCCACTTTCTACCGAAGGCCAGGGTTACTTCCCTACCCGCCGTAGTTTCTCATCAGTTTCTGTTGCAATACCTTTTGGAATTGG
>CAYXIT010000003.1:78988-91561 GCA_964465275.1 uncultured Bacteroidales bacterium
GACACGGGCGCGGAAGGCGGTAAGGAGACCGGCGAGACGGTCAGTCATGTGATCATCAGTGGCGGCGCGTTCGCGCAGGCTGCTGATGCGGCGGGGGGAAAAGTGCAGATTTTTGGGCAAAGTACCGATAACGCCCGGGCATTTTGGAATTGGCGGTTTATTGCATATTAACAGAGACATGTCAGTAGGAATTGAATTTGGATTCCGAGCAACTTTTACCGATTACATCGATGATGTGAGCACAACTTATGTTGACCCGGCTATTTACCAGGAAATATTTTCCGAACCAGGACAAATAGCATTGGCCGAATATTTTGCCAATCCAACCAATAATACCCTTGATGCAAGTACTACAGCTCCCGGACAGCAAAGAGGAAACCCTTTTAATACAGATGCTTATATGTTTACGATGTTTACTTTTTATTACAGGATTCCCAACTTTACAAGACCATCCAGAGTTTGGGGAAATTAAATATTTCAACCCGTATAATTTACCATCAGTATAATATTTTCAACCCATTTTTCGTTTTCTTAATCAACTTCAATAAACCGCGATTTACAATTTTAAAAAAGCAGGTAAACAGCTACAAACACTGTCATGTTACATAACCACAAACCCTCATCCAAGGTAAATATGTCGTTTAGGTTCATCTTCTTTACTTTTCTTACCATTTTTTATTTCTCCGGTGCAAATGCCCAAAGAAACGAGATTGGTTTCATGTTTGGCGGCACATATTATATGGGCGATCTGAACCCTACACGACCATTTGTTATGCCCCGCATCGGGGGTGGTGCTTTATACAGGTTTAACATAAATAACCATTTAGCTTTGAGAGCCAATTTTTTATATGGTAGTGTTGAAGCTGCCGATGCAGTAGTAAAATACAATGAAATCCGGAATTTGAATTTTCGTTCAACTATTACAGAGTTTTCTGCTCAGGGGGAAATAAATTTTCTGCCCTTTGAACCGGGAGATCTCGAAACGCCATACTCACCCTATCTTTTTGGTGGTGGCGGTGTTTTTCTTTTCAACCCCCAGGCCCAATTGGATGGCACCTGGCACGATCTTAAACCACTTGCAACCGAAGGACAAGGTTCTGATTTATATCCCGGCAGAAATCCCTATTCATTAATATCATACAACTTTCTTTTTGGTGTGGGCTTAAAATTTAATATAACACGACAGATCACCGGTGGTTTTGAATGGGGCATGCGTCGTACAGGTACTGACTATCTTGATGACGTAAGCACTACATACCCCGATCCTTCTGTATTTGGAAGTAATGACCTGGCATTTCAACTGCACGACCGCAGCCTGGAAAACCGGGGCAATAATGCCAATTTTCAACGGGGAAACCCCAACGTAAATGACTGGTATTCATTTGCCGGATTTATTCTTACCTTCAGGATTAAAAACTTCAGCAGGGAAATATGTCCTGCTTACAATTAATTTTTCATAATCTTTGGGCTTTTTCTTTTATTTGTTAAAACATTTTGAGAAATTTGTGCCTATTTTTCCGCAGCAGTAATTGATCAGTCCAGAATGGATTTCAAACAAAATATTAACAAAAATAAACTTCCCAAACATATAGCTGTCATTATGGATGGCAACGGCCGTTGGGCCAGGCAAAGAGGGAAAGAAAGGATCTTCGGGCATGAAAATGGCGTTCAGGCAGTAAGGGAAACCGTTGAAGCTGCCGGTGAACTGGGTGTGAAGCACCTTACCTTTTATGCTTTTTCCACTGAAAACTGGTGTCGCCCTAAAAAGGAGATAGATACCCTTATGGAGTTGCTTGTAAAAGCCATACATAATGAAACTCCCGAGTTGATGGAAAAAGGTGTGAAACTCGCTGCTATTGGAGATGTGGATTCATTACCTGAGGCCTGCAGAAAAGAATTGTTTGATGCTATTGATAAAACCAGTAATAACACAAGGTTAACAGTTACGGTTGCTTTAAGTTACAGCTCACAATGGGAAATTGTTAATGCTGTAAAAAATATTGCCAGACAGGTAAAGGAAAATAAAATTGACCCGGAAGATATTGATAAAAAACTTTTTCAGTCCTTTCTGCAAACTAACGAAATACCTGATCCTGATCTTTTAATAAGAACCAGTGGTGAACTACGTATAAGTAATTTCATGCTTTGGCAAATTGCATATAGTGAGTTATATTTTACTCCTGTTTTATGGCCTGATTTTAGGAAAAAACACCTGTACCAGGCTATTCTTGATTATCAGCGGAGAGAACGAAGATTTGGAAAAACCTGATACTTTTGCACAAGATTTTCATTTGTAAAGAGTTATTTTATTATACATAGAAACAACACATCTCAAAAACATAACCCAATAATGACAAAAACTTTTTTTGTATCTCTATTGCTTCTGCTATTGTATTTCCTGCCATTTACAGGTATGACGCAAACAGTGCTTACCGGTGACCAGATAAACATTGACTACAATAGCCCCAGAGAATATACCATTGGTGGAATTTCAGTATCAGGAGTTGATTATATGGATCATAACATTATCGTTATGGTAAGTCAGCTGAATATTGGTGATCGTATTCTAATACCCGGCGAGGATATTGCCCGGGCCATTGATAACATTTGGAAGCAAGGTCTTTTTACTGATGTGGCTATTGGAGTTACATCCATACAGGATGATCTGATTTTTCTGGACATAGAACTCAAAGAACGTCCCCGGCTTACACGTTTTGAGTTTCAGGGAGCAAAAAAATCAGATCAAACCAAGATCACCGAAAACCTTAACCTTGTCAGAGGTGATGTGGTTACGGAGAATGTATTATTCAGGGCCAGATCAATCATAGAAGATTATTATATTGACAAAGGATTTCTTAAACCCGAAGTTAACATCAGGCAGTTAACCGATACCACCCGCACCAATAGCATAATAATTGAATTTGATATTGACCGTGGTGAAAGAACCCGCATAAGTGAAGTTGTGATACATGGCAATGATGTGCTCAACGACAGGCAGATAAAGAGGCTAATGAAAAATACAAGAGAAAGAAGCCTTCGTTTTTTGTTCAATGCATCAAAGCTGGTTGAAGAAGAATTCAGAGAAGATAAACAAAAAATTATTGATCGCTACAATGAAGTAGGAAAAAGAGATGCCTTAATTTTAAGAGATACTTTTTACTTTGTTGAAGAAGATCGTATTCAACTGGAATTGTTCATTGATGAAGGACCAACATACTATTTCCGGAATATTAACTGGGTAGGTAACACAGTTTATCCTGATGAAGTACTTACCGAGATTCTTGGCATACAAACGGGCGACATTTACAACCAACAGCTTCTGGAAACCAACCTATATATGAATATGGACGGACCCGATGTAAGTTCATTTTATCTCGACAATGGTTATCTTTTCTTCAATATCACACCCACTGAGGTAAATGTAAGTAACGACTCCATTGATCTGGAACTGAGAATTTATGAAGGCCAGCAAGCCGAAATTGCCAGGGTAACGGTAAGCGGGAATACAAAAACCAATGATCACGTCATATTGCGCGAAGTAAGAACCCGACCCGGCATGCTCTTCAGCCGGAGCGATATCATAAGAAGCCAGCGCGATATTGTGCAGCTGGGATATTTCGACCAGGAAAAAATAGATATTATTCCTACCCCGAATGCTGTTGAAGGAACCGTGGATCTTGAATACATTGTTGAAGAAACTTCATCAGACCAGATTGAATTATCGGGTGGCTGGGGTGCCAATCAAATAATTGGTACGCTGGGGCTTTCGTTCAACAACTTTTCCACAAAGAACTTTTTTAAAAAAGATGCTTGGCGTCCATTGCCATCAGGTGACGGTCAAAAACTTACTCTAAGGGGCCAGACTTATGGAAGAGGATATGTTTCATACAGCATGTCGTTTATGGAACCTTGGCTGGGCGGTAAAAAACCCAATGCTTTCAGTGTTTCTGTTTATCAGACAACCCACCGTAACCGTTTCCCAAAAAGCAGTGAAGATTATGGCTACTACAGTATTTTGGGTACATCTGTCGGACTGGCACAACGTCTTCGTGTACCCGATGACTTTTTCTTCCTCAGGCAAACAATAGGATACCAGAGATATGAAGTACTCAACAGCCCCATCCGTTTTATTATCGATGAGGGTAAAGCCAACAATTTCAGCTACGGAATTGAATTCGGAAGAAATTCTGTTGATTTACCTCTCTATCCGAGAGGAGGATCAGAAGTATCCATAGGATTACAAATTACTCCACCTTACTCTCTCTTTAACGATAAGGACTATTCACAAATGCCGGATCAGGAAAAATACAGATGGCTTGAATACCATAAATGGAAATTTAATACTTCCTGGTATACTTCTTTGATTGGTGACCTGGTTTTCAGTGCACGCACCCGGATGGGTTTCCTGGGGTATTTTAATCCTGACATCGGTGTTTCACCCTTTGAAAGATTTTACCTTGGCGGTGACGGGCTCTCAGGATGGGCGATTGACGGTCGGGAAATCATTGCCATGAGAGGTTATGAAAATTACGCCCTTACACCGCAGGATCCCACAGGAGTGCAGGATTTCATTGGAGGAAATGTATATAATAAATTTACCGCTGAACTCAGATATCCGGTTTCCCTCAACCCTATGGCAACCATTTATGGCCTGGTATTTGCAGAAGCAGGTAATGCCTGGGGTAGATTCAGAGACTTTAACCCATTCCAGTTACACCGCTCAGCAGGTTTTGGTGTAAGGATATTCCTGCCGATGTTTGGATTACTTGGCCTTGACTGGGGTTATGGTTTCGATGAGATCCCCGGTCGACCCGGAGATGCCGGCGGAAGATTCCACTTTAGCATTGGACAGTCGATTGATTAGGAAAGGAGCGGAGATTTAGAAGTTTAGAAGTTGATGAGTTACGATATTTGCTTACTTATTACTTACTTTCTGAATTTCTTACTTCCTTACTTTTTCTTAATAACTTAATAACCCAATAACTTAATAACTTTATAACCAAAAATATAAAATACCGGAGGAAATTACCATGAAAAAGACTGCATTTATTACAGCCATTGCGCTGTTTACAACATTGTCAGTATTCGGACAAAGATTTGCTTATATTGATTCAGATTATATCCTTGAAAACATTCCGGAATACCAGGCTGCACAAATGCAACTGAATGAGCTTTCGGTGCAATGGCAAAATGAAATTGAAGCGAAATTTGGCGAGATCGATGAAATGTACCGCAAGTACCAGGCTGAATCTGTATTGTTGCCTGAAGAAATGAAACGCCAGCGCGAGGAAGAGATCATTGCAATGGAACGTGAAGCGAAAGAACTGCAAATGCAGCGGTTTGGACGCGACGGTGATCTGTTTCAAAGACGTGAAGAACTGATCAAATAGCCACCCGCGGAAACTATGCTGTAATTTTCGACAAAGCAGGAGGCGGAAACATGATCTATTCTGATGTGCGTTACGACCTGAGCGATGAAGTATTGCAGCAAATGGGATACAGGAACTAGATAGGGTTGATGAGTTTATAGGCTTAGGGTTTAGAGAGAAAATCCACTCGTGTAAGTCAAACCTGAGATTTTTTCAAAGCTCCGGAAGTACCGGGGCTTTTTTAATTCGTTACTTTTTACCCAAAAGTCTTTTAATCTCGTTGAGTTTCATAAGTGCCTCAACCGGGGTAAGGGTGTTGATATCTGTATTGAGAATGTCTTCTTTTATTTGCAGCAATAAAGGATCATCAAGCTGTATAAAGCTGAGCTGGTAATCGCCGGCAGTTGATTTCGGATTTTTCTTTCCGGTTGTATTGTCTTCTTTACCGGTAATTTCATCATGGCTATGGCTTTTTTCCAGTTGAGAGAGAATATCATTGGCCCGGTTAATAACATGCGAAGGCATACCGGCCATTTTGGCTACATGTATACCAAAACTGTGCTCACTGCCCCCCGGAACAAGTTTTCTTAAAAATATTACCGTATTGTGTGTTTCCTTTACCGACACATTGTAATTTTTTATGCGTAAAAAGGATTCGGCCATTTCATTAAGCTCATGGTAATGTGTGGCGAACAATGTTTTTGCTCGGAACAGTGGATGTTCGTGCAGAAATTCAGCAATAGCCCAGGCAATGCTTATGCCATCATAGGTACTGGTACCACGCCCTATTTCATCAAGCAAAATCAGACTCCGGTTTGAAATGTTGTTAAGAATACTTGCTGTTTCATTCATCTCAACCATAAAAGTTGACTCGCCCGACGATATATTATCAGATGCTCCTACCCTTGTAAAAATCTTATCTACCCAACCCAGCTCAGCTTTTTCAGCTGGAACAAAACTTCCCATCTGTGCCATGAGCACAATCAAGGCTGTTTGCCTGATCAATGCCGATTTACCCGACATATTGGGACCGGTGATCATGATGATCTGCTGCTTTTCATTGTCCAGGTAAAGATCATTGGCTATATACTCTTCGCCCGGGGGCAACTGCTGTTCAATAACAGGATGCCTGCCCTGTTTAATATCCAGCACAAACGAATCATTTATCTCAGGTTTGCTGTAGTTATATTGCCGGGCCACATTGGCAAAACAAAGCAAACAATCCAGCCGGGCAATTACTGTGGCATTTAACTGGATAGGTTCAATAAATTCTGAGAGTGCTGCAACCAGTTCTATAAAGATCCGTTCCTCTTCTTTCAGAATTTTCTCCTCAGCGCCCAGTATCTTCTCTTCATATTCCTTGAGCTCAGGTGTGATGTACCTTTCTGCATTCACCAGTGTTTGCTTTCTTACCCAGTCATCAGGCACCTTATTTTTATGGGTGTTGGTTACTTCCAGATAATAACCAAATACATTGTTGTATGATATTTTGATGCTGGGGATTCCGGTACGTTCAATTTCACGTTGACGAAGCTGCGCCAGGTAGTCTTTCCCGGAGGTAGAGATGCTTCGCAGCTCATCCAGCAATTCGCTTACACCATCAGCAATTACATTTCCTTTGGTAATAACTGCTGAGGGTTCGGGTAAAATCTCACGGGCTATTCTTTCACGTATCCTGACACATGGGTTCAACTGTTCCGAAATGGTTTTCAGTGACTCCGATTCATGTCCGGAACAAAGGTCTTTTATGGGTTCTATGGCCGACAAAGCACGGTATACCTGCAGTATTTCACGCGGATTGATCTTCCCCACCGCTACCTTGGATATCAGCCTTTCCAGATCACCGATATTTTTGATATGCAAACCCAGTTCATCTGACAGATCTTGTTCCTGAAGCAGGAGTTCCACCACACGATGTCTCTCCTGAATGGTAGCCTTGTCTTTCAGGGGCAAAACCACCCAGCGTTTGAGCATACGACTGCCCATAGGCGAAAGGGTATGATCAAGCACCTGTATCAGGCTGGTGGCATTCTCATTCATGGAATACAAGAGCTCCAGGTTACGGATGGTAAACTTATCGAGCCACACATAACGGCTTTCATCAATACGTGAAATGCGGGTAATATGCTGCACCTTGTCGTGCCGGGTTTCAGCAAGGTAATGCATAGCTGCTCCGGTAGCAATGATACCGTTCTCTATTTCTTCAATACCAAAACCTTTATAGGAAATAGTGCCAAAATGCTTCAGCAGCAGGTCATCGGCAAACTCGCGGGTATACACCCAATCTTCCAGGGTTGAAGTATAGTATTTTCCCGGGAAGGTCTCATGAAGTTCGCGCAGACGGTTTTTTTGCACCACAATCTCGCTGGGGCGGAAGGTTTGTATAAGCTTATCCACATATTCCCTGCTGCCCTGATCGGTGTAAAACTCTCCGGTGGAGACATCCAGAAATGCGATCCCGTATATGTTGCCCTGTGTATGAATGCCGGCAAGGAAGTTGTTTTCCTTGTGTTCAAGCACTTTATCGCTGAAGGCCACCCCGGGTGTAACCAGCTCGGTAACTCCCCGCTTAACGATCTTTTTTGTCATTTTGGGATCTTCCAGCTGCTCACAAATGGCAACCTTCTGCCCTGCCCTCACAAGTTTAGGCAAATAGGTATCCAGGGCATGATACGGAAAACCGGCAAGCTCAACATACGACGCCGCTCCGTTTGCTCTCCGGGTAAGCACAATGCCGAGGATCTCCGAAGTTTTTACGGCATCCTGACCAAATGTTTCATAAAAGTCACCCACCCTGAAAAGCAACAACGCATCAGGATATTTCCCCTTTACAGAATAGTACTGTTTCATCAAAGGGGTTTCAACCGCTTTGTCAGATGATTTTGCCAATTATTTGTTTTTTTAATTGGCAAACCTACACATTTTTTTCCTTTTTTCAGAAAGGATTACAACCTGCAAAAAATCCTTCTGAATATTCGTTTAAACACAACTGTTATGCAGATAATAACTGTTTAATAAAGTTAAACTATTTCAATCCCTATATGTTAATTTGGCTGCCTACTTGTGATTGCTTACCTTTGAAAATCAATTAAATTATTAAAATCAAAAAGAAAATTATGCATTTTTCCAAAAAACTAATTCAAGGGCTTTTCACTTTTTTTCTTATACCATTGCTGAGCACCGGATTATTTGCCCAGATGCCAATGCAGGCGCCTGCAACCGCACCGGCAGATTATTCTGATGCAGAACTTTTGCAATTTGCAAAATCAGTGCAAAGGGTTATGAATATACAACAGGAAAGCCAGGGACAAATGATGGTGAGCATTGAAGAGAACGGAATTACTGTTGACCGGTTCAATGAGATGCTTATGCAGGGACAGCAGCAGGGCCAGGATTCCATTGATGCAACGGAAGAAGAACTGCTCGCTTTTAACAATGCAATGAACCAGGTGCAGCAACTCCAGCAACAAATGCAGATGGATATGATGCAGGCCATAACCGATGAAGGCCTTGATGTTCAGAAATACCAGGGCATTATGCAGGCCTATGAACAAAATCCCGAAGTAAAAGGGAAAATTGATGCCTATTTTGACGAGCTGGAAGGAGAACAGGAATAAATTAAGCCTGATTTCTGATTCCTTTTTAAAAAAGCCCCTTGCTGAAAAGTTGGGGGCTTTTTTTTATATTGCTGCACTTACATTAGCTTTTTTAATACTCATTTGTACATGGTTATAGCTACCACGCATATGCCACAGGTGCTTCGCCACCGGGGCCGGGAAAAATCTCATCCAGTTTTTTCAAGACTTCTTCATCCAGTTGAATGCCTGCAGCCATTACAGCACTTTCAAGCTGCTCAATGGTCCGCGGACCGATAATGGGCGCTGTCACAACCGGATTGTGAAGTAACCAAGCCAATGCAACTTCTCCCGGCGGATGACCGATTTTTTTGCAAAGTGCTTCATATTTTTCAAGTTGGTCACGTTTTTTTTCTAATTGCTCGGTCTGTTTCTTGTATTTACGCCTTACTCCCTTGTTTTTCTCGAGTACTCCCCCTAACAGTCCGCCTGCCAGCGGACTCCAGGTTATAAGCCCCAAGCCATAATGCCTGCATGCCGGAATAACTTCAAGCTCAAGCATGCGGTTATCGAGATTGTAAATACTCTGCTCGCTTACCAGGCCCATCATACCACGTTTTTCTGCTTCCTGGCATGCAGTTGCAATATCCCAACCCGCAAAATTACTTGAACCCACATACACTACCTTGCCTTGTTTAATAAGCGTGTCAAAACTTTGCCATGTTTCATCCCACGGGCAATCGCGGTCAATATGATGCATTTGGTACAAATCAATCCAGTCGGTTTTCAATCGTTTTAAGCTGCCTTCGCAATGTTTCCTGATTTTATAGGCACTCAGGCTTCGTCCATCGCTATTGACTTCGGGAAGATTTGCCTTGCGATCCACCGAACCGTAGACTTTTGTTGCCAAAACAACTGCATCCCGTCTTCCGCCACCTTTGGCAAACCATCGTCCGATAATTTCTTCCGTTAATCCATTCTCTACCGACCAGCCGTAATGATCAGCCGTATCGAAAAAATTGATGCCCAGTTCCAGGGCGCGATCCATGATTTTATAGCTGTCCTTTTCACTGGTATGCCACCCAAAGTTCATGGTGCCCAGGCATAGATTGCTCACAAGAACTCCATGCTTTCCAAGTCTTTTGTGTTTTACTGACATAGTGCTATCTGCTTGATTTATGATTAAAACCCTTGGTTAACATTTTTGTATTTCAGTATAAATGTACTCATCCTGATTATTGTCAGCAAGAAAACTCATGAATTTTGGATGTAATTGATAAAAATGCAACAAGTGCCAGGCAAAGTGATTAAATCGAATTGTAGTGGCGAAGACAATTTTACTCAATAAAGGAATAAAAAACCAACATCATTTTAACTCCCTATGATATTCCGTTTATGGCTTGCCGGTATTGGATTACCTGATGATTACGCCAGACCGATTTCATCATTGAGGTAAACGTCCTGGATAAAGTTCAGCAGTTGTACGCCTTCTTCCATAGGGCGTTGAAATGCTTTTCGTCCGGAAATCAAACCGGCACCTCCGGCACGTTTATTAATAACAGCAGTTCGAACGGCATCCTGAAAATCGTTTTTCCCTGAAGCACCTCCTGAATTGATAAGCCCGATTTTTCCCATGTAGTTGTTTATAACCTGGTAACGGCAGAGATCAATGGGATGGTCTGACGATAGTTTTTCATACATGCCGGGATGGGTTTTTCCAAACTTCAATACTTCGAAGCCCCTGTTTGTGGTGGGTAGCTTCTGTTTGATGATATCAGCTTTCAGGGTTACTCCAAGATGGTTGGCCTGCCCGGTAAGGTCTGCAGCGGTATGATAATCAACGTCTTTTTCTTTAAAAGCACTGTTGCGGGTGTAACACCACAAAATGGTAGCCATTCCCAGTTCGTGGGCTTGTTAAAAGGCCTGCGACACTTCAATGATCTGCCGGTTCGATTCTTCGGAACCAAAATAAATCGTTGCCCCTACAGCTGCTGCACCCAGATTCCATGCCTCATATACCGATCCATACATGATCTGGTCGTGTTTGTTCGGAAAGGTCATCAGCTCATTGTGGTTTACTTTTACAATAAACGGAATTTTATGGGCGTATTTGCGAGAATGCAGCGCCAGTCCGCCAAAAGTGGTGGCCACCCCGTTACAGCCGCCTTCAATAGCCAGCTTAATGATATTTTCCGGATCAAAATAGTCGGGGTTGGGAGCAAATGAACTTCCTGCTGTATGCTCAATCCCCTGATCGACCGGTAAAATGGAAAGGTAGCCGGTGCCGGCAAGTCTGCCCGAATTGTACAATGCCCCAAGGTTGCGAAGCACCTGTGCATTGCGATCGCTGTCAGCAAATATTTCATCGATGTGATGAGGTCCGGGCCTGTGCAGTTTTTCTGCCGGGATGGTCTTCGATTGATAATCCAATAAATCCCTGTTTTCTTCTCCCAGCAATTCTGTAATTCTCTCTAAGTTATTGTTAGGTGTATCCATGTTATGAAGTTTTTCCTTTAGCAGTGAAAAATGCATACCAATAACTTCACGGAAATGATCATTTTTTCACAGAACTCATAATCAGATTATTGCAAGTATTCTGGTTTGTAACCCATTCAATGAGGTGGGGGAAAGATTCCACAACAGAGTGCATGTTTGGCAACATATATGCTATTGGCAAAGCCTGGAAAGCTAAGCGAAGTAAAGTTAAAACCCCTGCAGGGTTTTAGGAAAATATGCGGGTAAATTCTCCTTTTACCGGTGATTAATGTCTTAAAAAGTTATTATTTGGGAATTGTTACCAAAGCTTATTCGATTTCTATCTCAATTTCGCTGGTATGATCTATGGCAGATAAATCCGGTGTCAAATCGCCTGCAGCAAAATCAAGAGTAATATTGGCATCTGGCTCAAAGTCCACCTTAAGTGAATCCATGTCCGATTCTGCCTGAAATTCAATGTTTTCCGGAATAATGTGGCCACTTTTGAACTAAATACCATTGGCCGAAGTACTTTTAAGGTTTGCCTCAGATGTTACCGTATTGAATTCCAGCTCTAAGGATGGTTTTCTAATCCGTTCTTTTGGAACAACATTATTTCTCTAAATTTTTATTTATATTGTGCGAAAAATCATATCTCTAAAATCAAAAAGCATTTAATTATAGTTTCTGTTTATTAAAAGGTTATAGTTTTGCGTCTCTTTAAGCAGAGTTTGCTCTTTTCAACACCCAAATTATATTTAAAAACCTAACCTTCATCACTTATTTTAAATATATTTGCCTGAGACCAATAACTAAATAACCAAGCTATGTTTATCATCAGCAAATACGAAAACAAAATCCACAAAGTTCAGGCTAAGACATTCTCAGAACTGAAGTTTAAAGAACGTGAACATTTACAGGAATGGATAGAAGGAAATCCTGAAGCCTTGGGTGAAGAATTACTGATTATTCAAAAAGAATTCAGTGGCTTCAGCGATACAAATGAAAGACTTGACCTACTGGCTCTTGATAAACAGGGAAACATTGTGGTAATCGAAAACAAACTTGATGATACCGGAAAGGATGTTACCTGGCAGGTCCTGAAATATGCATCATACTGCTCCAGTTGATCAAAGCAAAACATTAAAAATATT
>CAYXIT010000004.1:0-9488 GCA_964465275.1 uncultured Bacteroidales bacterium
CCAGAAGCGGGTTCGGAAATCCTTTATCATATGGGCATGATGGTCCTGATGTTCGTGCCCGGAATGATCATCGTGATTATGATCGTCATGGTCTTCATGATTATTGTGGTTATCATGATTGTGCTGATCATCTTCTTCATCATGATTGTCATTACCCGGATCTTTTTTTTCCTTTTCTTCTTTTTGATGCTTGTGTTTTGAGCCGTGGTCTTTCATTATGCAAGAAGTTTTAGGTTATTTGCTTTAAGGGTTTAACCGCGAAAAGCGCAAGGGAAACGCAAAGAACACCAAGAAATTTGCGACCCTTGCGATAATTCTTTGCGTTTCTTGCGGTTTCAAAAATTACCTGCAGCAGCTAGCGGCGCTTTTCATCAACTGCCCGGTTTTGTCGTCAGCAGCACGCTCGTAATGGCAGCATGCAGGAAGTGCTTTGTATACATCATCATTGGTACGAACCTTATCAGTATCGTGGCCTGCTTCAGCGATTTTTTTGTGTACATCGTCCAGGTTTACCTTCTCAGAATCGTATTCGATGGTGAGCATTTTGGTTTCAAGATTCCAGTCGGCAGCGTCAACACCGTCAATGCTTGCAGCGGTTTTTTCAATGCGTGCTTCGCACATGCCGCAAGCGCCATATACTTTGAATTTGGTTTTATGATCATGGCTGAATCCCGCCAAAGGAACAAGAATTATTGCTAAAAAAAGAAGCGTTTTCATAATAAATTACATTTTAAAATTATTAATTATTAAATTTTTACAACACTAATGTTTGGGTCTGTGCTATAATAATATTAAAATTACTAATCTTCAATGCATTTACATTTATATAATTTCAGGAAAAAGTTATGAAATTTACATCTGATCGAGTGGTTTTCGCTTCTTATTCAGTTGTTTGCGAAATTGACCAGGTGTCATTCCGGTGACTTTTTTAAACTGATTGCTTAAGTATGCAGTGCTGTTGTAACCCAGTTTCCAGGCTATTTCTTTTAAGGGGAGTTCGTCATAAAACAACAGTTCCTTAACCTTCTCAATTTTCTGCCGAATGATATATTGTTCCAGGGTAATGCCTTCAAAAGAAGAAAATGTATTGCTTATGTAATTGTATTCATAGGGGATTTGTAAATCAATGAGTTCAGAATAGTTGTGATTTATTTCGCCATCGTTATGATGCAGATTTTCAATTACTATACTTTTAACCTTCTCAATGATGCGGCTTTTTTTATCATCAAATCTTTCAAAACCAATAGCTTCAATATTTTTATCAAAAACTTCCAGGACTTTCGGATCAATCTGCTCATCTTCAGTTTCCAATTCACCAAGCCGGACATTTTTTACCCTGATTCCAAGTTTTTCAGCTTCTGCTTTTATAGCCATAATGCAACGCTGACAAACCATGTTTTTGATAAAAAGTATCATGGGTAGTCACTATTATTTGTTTTGTTACCAGATAAAAGGCAAAAAATTAATCATCTATTCTTTTTAAAATCTCGGCTGTACGGTGGCCGTATGGTATGGCCGGTTCCTGTTTTTTCACTTTTTGCCAGGCACGGGAAATGATTAATTCATCAATATCATCTTTATCGCAGGGAACCTCTACAATGTAAGAGTCTTCAGCATAAGTGGCAATCATGCATTTTACTATGGCTTTTCCCATGATAACGGTTGTTTTTAGTTGTAACAATATTACGAAAAATTTCCAAGCAGAATACGATGTTTAGCATCAATATGTATTAATTGAGATCATTGGTTATATGAAGACTTGAAAAACTTAGAATAAATTTTTATATAGAGATTCAAGATACCAGACACTTCTAATTCTTTTCTTTCTGAACCGGAGGTTTTTCACCCGAAGGTCCAAACAAATATCCCAGTGGCTCTAATCCTTCAGAGTGCATAGCTACAATTTTAAACATAGCAAAAATGGGTACAAACAAAATCATCCCTGCCAGCCCCCAGAATATTCCTCCCATTATAATAGCGATGATCACCATAAGTGGGTTAAGTTTTACCTCGTTGCCTATTATCAGAGGTTCAAGAACATAACTTTCAATAAGTTGTATGATAACAATTATTACAGTGAAGAGAATAACTATGCCCAGCTTATCAATATAAATGATTGCAAACAATATTGGAAGAAATCCACTGATAAAAGGACCTAAATATGGTATAATTGTTATCAAAGCACCAAAAATTGTAAGTAAAACCGCAAAAGGTATATCAAAAATCAAAAAAGTGATATAATACATCACTGCCAGGAGCGCCATAACTTGTGCCCTTCCCCATAAATAGTGATAGACCACCTTGCTGATTTTGTTTATTACTTCGCCAACCTTTTCCTGTTTTTCTTCAGCTGTATACATCATTACAAAAGTTGTAAACTTCTTTCTGTAATATGTAAAAAGAAAAACATATACCAGAATCAGCAGGAAATTTAAAGCAGAGTTGGCCAGGTTACCAAGAAAACTTGTAATTCCTGATTCAAGTGTGTTAAGTAGTTGGCCTGATCTGTCATGCCAGATTTGTTTTTGTTCTTCTAAAGATAGATTGGTGATATCGGCAATCAATGCCTGGGCAGTATCAATAAAAGATCGCAACTCAGTGCGGATTTGAGAAATATCAGTAATAAAAAGGCTCAACTGATAAAGGAAAAGATACATTATTCCTCCAACTACAATAAAAATAACAAGTGTGCCTGCCAAAGAAGATAAGAACCGGGGTGTTTTTATTCTTTCCAGCAAATTTGCAAGCGGACTCACCAGTGTTGCAAAGAAAATTCCAAAAATAAGGGGGACCAGAAATGATGATCCAAAGTAAAACAATGCAAATATTGCAATGGTGAAAAAAAGTATTCTGTTTATTTTTCTTAGTTTTTCCATTACCTGAAGCTGAAAATGTTTTGGATCAATAAAGTTATAAAGATGCAGGGGAATATCCAGATTTTTAGACAGTAATTCTTGCTGAAAATGAAATAATTGAAAAATGTTCTTTTTCCGGACATGTATATGTCCATTATTGAACAAGTTTTAAAGATATGATAATCCTTTTTTAAAACAGAGAAAATATTATTAAAATTTATAATTGATTTAATATGCTTAATATCAACATTCTTAATATATAAATAAACAAAGAAAATATTAAATGGTACGTGTTTCACATACCTTGGATCTTTGTGGCATATAATTTGACATACACACCATGCCCGATCCTGCTATTATAGCTAACCGGGATGAAATTGAAATATATAATTAATTTATTATCTACACAAAACTATTAAACAAATGAAACGAATTTTACTAATTGTATTACTGGCAATTTTAGTATTTCCGGCAATGAGCCAGAATGTAAAAAATGCAAAGAAAAAAAAGCACTCAACTGCAATCTCCACTTTCAGAAATTCATCAGAGAAGTTCAATACAGATGATAAGCAATCAAAATTTGATTTTTTTGAGACAGGTACTATGATGATACGTAACAACGTAAATGCCGACAGTGTGTTGCTATACGGTAATGCAAACAAGCAGGATGACTGGCAGTTCTATGCGAAAGAAGTTCCCACATATCTGGAAGGCACTAATTTGATTAAAGAACTGGAAACCTGGGCGATTGATGAATGGACCAAATCCACTTCTCCGGTCAGCAAACAAGTAGCATCTTATGATGATAACGGAACTCTTATTCGCCTGGAAAACTATTATTGGAATAATGATGCCTGGCAACCTGAATATGCCGAAGAATCTGTTATAAATGACCGGGATGAAGAGGTGTTTTATGCATGGTATAACTATAATCAGGATTCACAAGAATGGGAAATGGATGAAGGTTACCGTGCAGTGGAAGAGTACAATGATAATAATATAGTTGAAGTCAGACTCTGGGAGTATTATAATAGCTGGGAAGATACATGGTTTGCCGAATTTAAAGAAGTTTATACTCTCAATGAGAACAATGTTGTAACGGAAATAACCGAGTATTGGTATGATGACTGGGATGAAACCTGGGTGCCGGAATACAAAATGGTTTTTGAGCTGGACGAAAATAATGTATGGATGTCGGGTTACAGTTATATGTGGGATTTATTTGAAGAACTATGGATCCCTGAATTAAAATATGAGTCCTTTTCATGGTACGACTTCAATACTTTAAAAATTTCCGGTTTGATCACTCTGATGAACTCAGCCATTTTTGATGACTGGGATAAAAGTAATGAAGATGAGATTGAATGGATAAATTTCCTGAAGTTACATGCGGAATATAATGCTGATGGACTTTTAACCCTTATGATAAATTACATGGAATATGATAATGATGCAGGTGAATGGATTCCTGCAATGCAAGAAGAAATGGATTACGATCATTTTGGAAATGTAATTTATGATGCCTTCAGTATATATTCTGATGGTTGGCATATAGCTTCTGCCTATAAACTGGAAATGGAATATAATGATGATCAGAGTGTCAAATCTTATGATGCTCTGATGGCCTTTGATAGCTGGAAAAATGAATTTATTCCGGTGTATCGTTATGAGTATTACTATGCTGAAGAAACTACTGGTGTTCCTTCATATAGCAAAGTTGAAGATTTGATGGTTTACCCCAATCCGGCCACTTCAGTTTTGAACCTGGTTTGGAGCGGTTCCGATCAGATGATCGATATTGATATTTTGGGTATTGATGGAAGAATTGTAACCCGTTATGAGAAATTTCCCGTAATGGCCGGACAACCTGTTAGTCTGGACGTTTCGCAGCTTAATGACGGAGTGTTTATCATTCGTTGCCAGGGTAATGTTGACAGGCAACTTACAAGGTTTGTGAAAGGATAAATAATTTTTGAAATGTTGTTTTGCAGTCCGGGCGCGACTTAGAGTCACACCCGGACTCTTTTTCGTTAATCATGGCACCAACTGCACATTCAGCGTATCAGTAATCACCTGGCCGGCGGGTCCTGCGCCGGATACCCGCAACTGGTATTCATTTTTCTCTGATAGCCATACCACCCGGGCAAAATTTCCGGTTTCATTTACAATAATGCAATCATCGCATTGAAAATAATAAGCATCGTAATTTGAAGTTTCAAAGTGGTATTCAGGGGCAGGATCGAAAGGTGTAATGGTCAGAGGTCCTCTGAATCTGTCCATGGGCAGTATGATCAGCTTGTTCACAAAATCAAGGATCAGATCATGAATTATAGCATAGTTTTCTGGTATCAACTCATGGTTATCATCAAAATGGGGCTCATGGCCCAGTCCTTCAAAGGTATAAAGTGTATGGTCGATGCCTAGTGAACGGGTATGACTGAGAATGCTTGCTGAGCCGTGTAGTCTTTTTGAGAAAAATGCAGAAGCCCTGGCACTTACATTGGTAAAAGGAAAGTCATAGCCAAAGGGTACTACCAGATCGGCATCGCCATGAATAGACAAAATGGGCACCTGGTTGTGCCTTTTTATTATGTTGATATCATCTACAGCTCCCCACATATTTATAACCCCCTTAATGCTGAAGGGGCCATGAAGGTCATTGGTGGAGCAATCGAGGCAACCCAGGTCGGGCTGCATTCTTAAAACACTTCCCTGCACACTCGGCCATACTTCCGGTTCATCCATAAACGTGGTTTTCAGGGATAATATACCTCCGGCACTATGTCCACCCAGGAAAACCAGATCAGGATCGATGCCCAGTCTTTCATGATGGTGCGACAGATACCGGAGCGCAGCCCTTACATCCTGCATAGCGCTGTAAATGGCACGTTCAAGATTTGAATAGCGGCCTGGGAGGAATATATATCCCAGCCTGTAATTTACCGATGCAACCACAAATCCCCTTTTGGCATAATCTTCTGCCAGTTTTGATACCAGCTCATCACGTTTGTCGCCGGCTATAAAAGCTCCGGCATGCAAAAGCACAATTAATGGGCGGTTGGCCTGAATGTCTCCAAGGGGATGATAGATATCAAGATGAAGCGGTATTTCCCTGCGAAGTAGATTTGTGGTGATACCTTCTGCCACATCAAACAGCACCTGGTTATAGCTTTTGTTCTCCCTTTTTTCGATGGTTTTGGATGAGTAAAAGCCGGGAGCACTTCCATACTGCTCCTCTACCATTTCTGTATGGCTGAAAACCTCATCCGTATACCGGAACGGACCACGAGGGAATGCCCGTGTGTAGTATTGTCTGAACTCAATACGCTCATCGTCAGATGTAAGATAAAACCTGTCGTGATATACCGCCATTCTGCCCTTTAAATTGGGTCTTCCACTTAAGCGAAGGGTCGATTTGTTGCGCGACTGCCTGTGGCGTAACTTTTCAGGAGCAGCAACAGCCTGGTTTAAAGCCACAAACTCACCGCGTCCGTCAGCTTCGAACCGTACGGCAATGTTTTGGGCATCGCTGATGTACCAGGTATCGGTGGCTATGCCGGTGGGTGCTGTGATTTTACATGATGGGAGAAAAAATAATGACAGAAGTACAATCAGGATCAGAAAGAGGGTCTTTGTTTTATTCATGGGAAAAGATAATTGTTTGATGAATAAGGGCTGGTTCTAAAAATGACAACGACAAATATATATAAAAAATGTTGGTGGAAATAAGTGAAAATCTCATTTAACCTTTTGATCTTAAAAAAAAGATAAGAGCTGCTTATTTTGCCTTTTATAAATAATATTTGTGCTGTCATGAAATAACTCCTTCTTCTTTTTAATATTCCTGTTTTTTACGAGCTTGTTTCAGGTTTTTTCACGTTCATCCTCTGATTTTTCATCTTCATCAACATAGACTTTTACGGGTAACCCATTGAATCTAATTTTGTCTCGTCATTTAAATCAAAATTATTCACAGAAAAATTAAAATCATGAAAACAAGAATGATCATTGCAGCCGTAATTATGGCAACACTTACAATGAGCAGCATGGCTCAGGAAAACAACAGGAGATTTGGTTTGGAAATCCGCCCAGGAGCTTCTCTTGCAACCGCTAAACTGGGAGATGCTGAGCTTAAACCCGGGATGGGTTTTGAAGGTACTCTACAGTATAATTTCTTCAAAGGAGCTGCATTGTATGCCGGCTGGGGTTGGAACAAGTTTGCTTCAGAAGAGTCGTTTGCCGGAATCGACATTGACTTCGAAGAAACCGGTTATGTAATGGGATTACGCTATACCTACAGGTTGCCCGAATCTCCCCTGGGTCTTTTTGCCAGGGCAGGTGCTGTTTACAACCATATTGAGGTAGAAGACGGTAGCGACATAATTACCGACAGTGGTCACGGCTGGGGCTGGCAAGCTGAAGCTGGTGTCGATATTTCGTTTGGCAAAGGCTGGATGTTGCGTCCCGGGTTGAAATATCAATCTCTAAACCGTGATCTTACAGTGGGAAATACAACCCGCAATGTAGATCTGAATTACATGTCATTAGGTGTTGGGATATCTAAATTCTTTTAAAACTGAAAAATTGATTATCCTTTTCCGATAATAATTCTTCTGTGGGCTCACCTGGAAAACAATTTTCAAAATTGTCATCCGGTGTGCCTACAGATATTTTTAATCAATAAATATGGAATTATTTATAATGTCAATCTCTTTCTTTCTAAATTTGAAAATAGTTTGAGAATTTCAGGTTTATATTCTGATTTTTCCTTTAATATGTCTGGCCATGTTTTTTAAAGAAATACATAAATTTTTTCCCTTCCCCGGTTTGCTCAGATTGCTGCTGGCCCTGGCTATAGTGCTTCAGTTCATCGTTATTTCACAAATGTATTTTTTCAGGGCAGATCTTTTCAGCGATCCTTTGCAGCTTTTCATAAGGCTTTTCCGAGGAGTTATTCTATCATTTATTGCAGGATTTCTTCTTGCTTATCCCAGTCTTGCCCTGATCCGTTTTCTCAATAAAAAGTTTACATGGAAGCAACATCCCATTAAGCGATTCCTGATCCAGTTCCCATTTTCTCTTGCAATGGGAATTATCATCACACCCCTGATCCTTTTACCGGCAAGTGTTTTTTTTAACCTTGAAGCCAGTATTCAGATTTTGATTAATAACGCCTATTACATGGTCGTGTTGAGCCTTTTTCTCATGATCATTCTTGAAGCCTGGATCTATTTCAACGAAAATATTAGTGTAAAAGTTAAAGCTGCAGAGCTGGAGATTAAATTGCTGAAGGAAGAAGCAGAAAAGACTTTAATGGAAGAGCGCTCCAGGCTCAATGAAGAGAAAAACCGACTGACTCAGCAAATGGTTGAGGAAGAGAAGGCACTGAATCAGAGTCTGAATGAAGAAATAAGAAGGAGAGAAGAAATTACCCGTCAGTTGCACGAAAGTCGTGAACAGCTGCAATCGTTGTTGTCACATCTTATGGGAGCGGTTTATCGCTGCAGGTTCGATGAATTTTATACCATGGAATACATCAGCGACCAGATTGAGGATATTACAGGTTATCTTCCTTCTGATTTTAAAGATAATACTAATAGAACATTTACTTCTGTTATTCATCCAGACGATGTGGATGTGGTGCATAATACTATTGAAGAAAGTATTGCAACAAGCACTCATTATGAAATGGAGTACCGGATAATGCATCGGGCTGGTAATGTAGTTTGGGTAAGGGAAAGCGGAAAATCTATCCTGGATGATGAAGGGTATATAGCTTATCTGGATGGCATTATTGTGGATGTTACCCGCAGGAAAGAGGCTGAACTTGCGGTAAAAGACAGCGAGCGTAACTACAAGGACCTGATGGACTTTTTGCCTCAGCCCGTTTTTGAGCTGAACCTGGAAGGTCAGATCGTTTTCACCAATAAGGCAGGAGATGATTTCTTTGGCAAGCTTCCCGATGATCCTGATGAAAGGCCATCGGCTCTTGAGTTTTTTACCGATGAAGATAAGCCGCGAATCATTGAAAATTTCAGAAAAACAAGTCAGGGTATTTCTACTGAACCTGGAGAATTTACTGCAATTAAACAGGATGGTTCAATATGCCCGGTAATGATCTTTGGTAACCCCATTTACCGTAATGGAAAGATTACCGGCCGCAGGGGTATTATTATCGACATTTCTGAACGCAAAAAATATGAAATGGGATTATTGCATGCAAAACAGGAACTTGAGCAGATTAATAATAATCTTGAGCAGATGGTGGAGAAGCGCAGTAATGAGCTGGTAGAAGCCAATAATCAGTTGCTTAAAGTGCAAAAGGAGAATCTTCAATCGCAATTTGAAGTGCTGCGACAACAAATCAACCCTCATTTTCTGTTTAACAGCCTGAATGTATTGTCGGGTTTAATCAATAAAGATGTTTCAAAGGCACAAATATTTATTGACGAGTTTTCGCATATTTATCGCTATGTGCTTGAAACTATTGAACAACCGGTTTCAACATTAAGCAAGGAACTGGATTTTATGCAATCCTATCTTTATTTGCAGCAAATGCGTTATGGTAATAACCTTACCTGGTCGGTGAATATTCATGCCAGTTTGCTTGAGCTTGTTATGCCACCGCTTTCA
>CAYXIT010000004.1:9498-24863 GCA_964465275.1 uncultured Bacteroidales bacterium
TGGAGAATGCTCTAAAACACAATATTGTTAATGAAGCGAAACCTCTGGTTATTGAAATCTTTTCGGAAGAGAAAATGCTGATCATAAAGAACAGGCTTCAGCCCAAAATTTCTAAGGGAAAATCTACCGGTTTAGGACTTAAAAACCTGGTGAAAAGATATGCCTTGATCAGTGACCTGACACCGGTTTTTAATATTGAGAACAATTATTACATAGCTACACTTCCACTTATAAATATTGAAAATGATGAACGTTCTGATCGTTGAAGATGAAAGCCTGGCAGCAGAGAAACTTGAAAATATGTTGCTTGAAATAGACCCTTCCATAAAGGTTATGGCCAAAACCGGTTCTATTAAAGAATCTACCCAATGGTTGATGCAACATACTCCTGATCTTATTTTTCTTGATATTCAATTATCCGACGGGGTAAGTTTCAGTATTTTTGAGCAGGTGGCAGTAAACACTCCTATAATTTTCACTACCGCCTATGATCAATATGCTATTAAAGCTTTCCAGCTCAATAGTATTTCTTATTTGCTCAAACCTATACGTCAGAAAGATTTGGCTGAAAGTTTACGTAAATATCATACACTGAAATCAGCTTTTGGAATAGACTTCGATGCACTTCTGACTGGTATACAGGGCAAAGAATCAGAGTATAAAAAAAGATTCCTGATACAAATAGGGGATAAGATTAAAAGGGTGGATGTGACCGATGTGGCTTACTTTTTTGCCCTTGAAAAAGCGGTTTATCTTCGCACATTGCAGGGCAATACCTATCCCCTGGATTTTACTCTTGATAAGCTGGAGAACATGATCAATCCTTCAGTATTCTATCGTATCAACAGAAAATATATTGTGCATATCGAATCCATAAGAAATATGGTGGCTTGGTCGCGAAGCCGGGTAAAGCTCGAACTCAACCCCAAAGCCGACGATGAGATGGAAACCATAGTAAGCATTGACCGGGCTGCAGACTTTAAAAAATGGTTGAATGCTTAGGCTAAATCAATAAAAAATTAGAGTATAGCCTCTTTGATCCATAATTAGTGCTTGCAGGAAAACGCCAATTGCGGGGTTGGGCATATCTTCAAACAGTCATCCCGAAAGTTCGGGACTCATGTTTTTCAGCCACCACCCACCTTGCACTTGACGCTTTCTTTATCAGGTACAAATGCAAATTAATCGTTTTCTTAATGACACTATTCAACATCATAATACAAAAAAGAAAAAAACAAGATTATCCTTTATATTTGCTCTAATGTGTCAATAAAATCATCATTCCTATGCCCGAATTACAAATCTGGAAGGCTTCGGTAAAAGATGTTTCTCTTCTTAGAGAAATAGGTCGTCAGACTTTTTATGACACTTTTCGCGATACCAATACCGAAGAAAATCTAAAGAAGTATCTTGAGGAGAGTTTTGAAGATGAAAGGCTGAAAAAAGAACTCTACAATCCGTCATCGTGGTTTTATTTTGCTGCTTATGATGACAGAGTAGTGGGTTATCTGAAGATAAATTTCGGACAGGCACAAACCGAATTCAAACATAATGATTGGTTTGAAATTGAAAGGATTTATGTTGTTCGGGAATTCTGGGGCAAATCAATCGGGCAGGAATTGCTTGATTTTGCGATTACCCTTGCCTCAAGACATAAGATTTCGCAAGCATGGCTCGGAGTATGGGAAAAAAATTATCGCGCTATCCGTTTTTATGAAAAGAATGGCTTTCGGCCTTTCGACAAGCATATCTTTCAGGTAGGAAAGGACCCTCAGTGGGATTTGCTGATGAAAAAAAAGATTTGATGAATATTCATGAAAAAATCGGGTTGCAGGTTGGTTAGTTTCGTGTGTGAAACCATAAACACATGTACAAAATCGGGCAGTTTGTTCGATTGCGAACGGTTTATGGCATAGAATAAGGCAAGAAATAATTTTCTTAATTTTGCAAACATCAATAAATCAAATAGATATATTTGTTGGTATAAGTTTGGATTGTAGATACAATGTCGTTTTGTCAAAATATTTTTCCTCCGCAGGAGTCAAAGAGATATTACCTGACTAAACGAAAATGATTACTATTCACCTAAATTCATTAAAAACAAAAATCATGAAGAAAGCATTTATTTATTCTCCTGTCCAATGGCTGGTGATTCTGGCTGTACTTTCAGGTGGTCTGGCGGGATTACAGGCTCAGTCAAATAAAACAACAAAAGAAGAAGCCGTAATTCAACTCATTGAAGAATTTGATAATACATCTACTCCCGGCGGAGCGGTTATGGTGATTCGCGATGGTCAGGTTATTTTTGAAAAAGCATTTGGTATGGCCAACCTTACCCATAACATTCCATTTGAAATTTCTACGCCAACCAACTTAGGATCCACCACCAAACAGTTTACAGCATTTGGCATTGCCTTGCTGGAAGAGAGGGGGTTTTTATCCGTCGATGATGATATCAGGAAATTTTTCCCTGAGTTACCCGATTTTGGTGATACTGTGCGGTTAAGGCACCTGCTGTCGCATACCAGCGGATATCGTGAATATATCAATTCATTGTTGATGGCGGGAAGACAGATAAATGATCCCATAAGGAAGGAAGAGATCATCATGATTGTTCAAAATCAACCTCGTTTGCAAAATGAACCCGGCGAATTATATAATTATAATAATACCGGATATGCACTTTTGTCTATGGTGATTGAAAAGGTCACGGGAGAAGATTATGATGAATGGATGAAGGAGAATATTTTCCTGCCATTGGGAATGAACCGTACTGTGGTTCGCACTGATCCGGGTCAGATCATTTCGGGGAATGCCCAGGGTTATATTAAAACAGAAGATGATACTTTTGTGGAAGCAAAGGATATTTATGCATCCACCGGAGCCGGTGGTATCTACTCCAATTTGCCTGATCTTGCGAAGTGGATAAATAATTTTTATGATCCAAAACCGGGAAATGAAGCACTTTTTGAGAAAATCCAGACACCTTTTATTCTGAACAACGGCGATACTATGAGTTACGCTTATGGGCTTATTTTGGGTGAGTTAAAGGGTTTAAAAATGGTTGAACATGGGGGTGCTGATATAGCACACCGGTCCACGCTGATGATGTTTCCGGAAATAAAAGGGGCCGTGGTCACACAAAGTAATAACAATACATTTTCAGGACAGATTTCACGCAAAATTGCTGAAATATTCTTTGCCGATGTTATGGATATTGAGGAAGATGTGAAGAAACCGGATGAAACTCCTGAAGAATTTGTTTACGATGTGAAAAAATTTGATGAACTGGCCGGAAGGTATGAGCTTGAAGCTGCACCGGGTTTTATTCTTGAATTCAGAAGAGAGGACGACAAACTTATTACCCAGGCAACCGGGCAGGGTGCCGTTGAAGTTTTTGCCAGTTCTGATTCTACTTTTTACCTGAAAGTGGTTGAAGCAGCAGTAACTTTTCATCGTAATGAAGAAGGTATTGTGGATCACATGACCTTACATCAAAACGGCAACCATAAGGCCAGCAGGATATTTGAAGCCGCATGGGAACCTACTGAGCAGGATATTGAAATGTACCTGGGCAGTTATTTTAGCCGTGAACTGTATGCTTTATACAGCATTTCTCAGGATGAAGAAGGGAATTTGGTTTTGACCCATCGTCGCATGGACGATAAGCCGTTAAAAGCTGAATCAGAAGATGAATTTTCCGCTGATTTCCCAATCCCTGAAATAAAATTTATAAGAAACGAACAAGGTGAAGTAACAGGTTTTGAGGCTTCAAGCGGCCGATCAAAGGGGATCATTTTTGAAAAACAATAGAACCTGAAAGTAAGCATTTCTGTAAAAACATCAGAAAAAAGAAGCAGTTGCCGGGTGGTAGCTGCTTCTTTGGTTTTTGACCTGCCCTTCAGTTTTGCACTCTCATCAATCCAGTTGGCGCTTTCATCGTCTTTGCTTTTGATGAAGCTTTTACCTGTCCTAATTTTGTTACGAGGCTATGTTAACCGCAATTTCTTATTAATCATAAAACACAGTAAATGGAAACGATAATAAATTCAGAAAAACCAACTATGGTTTACAGCTCCTCTAACCAGGGTGAAACTGTTGCCGGAAAAGATCAAATCTCTTTTGGGTCACTTCTGCCGTTTTTCTTTTTTACCTTCATGCTTACATGGGGCATCATTGCCTTGTATGTATTCCTGCCTGAATTCATGGTTGGCCTTTTCGGCCAGTTAACAGGCAGTCATCCCCTTTTCTATCTGGCAGTTTGGTCGCCGGCTATAGCTGCATTTTACATTATTTTCAGAAAGTATGGTTTTAAGGGTATAAAGGCTTTTTTGAAGGGTCTCTTTCTATGGCGGGCACCCTGGGGCTGGTATGTTTTCCTTTTACTGGGGATACCTGTAATTTTCTTTGCCGGGGCTTATCTGAATGGTAAACTTTTCTCAGAGCCCTTACCTTATCAAACCTTGGCTCCCGCATTAGTTGCCATTGCAATGGCTGTGATAAAAGGGCCTGTTGAAGAGTTCGGCTGGCGTGGATTTGCACTTCCCTTATTGCAGAGAAGGGTCGCACCTATCCGGGCTGCACTGATCATTGGTATTATTTGGGGTTTGTGGCATACACCGGCTTTTTTACTCAGTGGTACACAACAAAGCCAATGGGATTTTGCTCCCTTCTTCCTGGGGTGTATAGCTATAAGCGTGATTATTTCTGCTTTGTTTAATGCAACCAAAGGGAGCATAGTTCTTTGTGCCTTTTTACATTTCAATCTTATGAACCCTTTGTGGCCAGATGCACAGCCCTACGACACTTACCTGCTCATTGTTGCGGCAGTCATTGTGGTCTGGGTTTACCGGAAAAGTATGTTTATTCGGGGAGGCGGTTTTAAAAAAGTAATTTCTGAAAGCTAAACCATTTTCGATTCCTGTAAATTGAAATTCAAATGAAAAAGACTAGATTCTGTTTCCAATCCAAATTCATTGCTTTATGATCACAGAAGAGAAAACCAAATATCAGAAAAAACTATTTATTTATGGATTGAGGTTGTTTTTCATCCTGTTCATGCTATTTCTGACCATTTATGCTAAGGCAGAATCATTTAGATATGATGCCGAATTAAAGAAAATGGCTCAAACGACAGAAAATTTTCAACATTTACTGGACTCACTGAGGATGCAGTACGATTTTCCCGGAGCTACTGCAGCTTATGTTCTTCCGGATGGCAGTATTATTAGTGCTTCAACAGGAATAGCAGATAAGGAAACCGGAGTTTCAATGACATCTGATTCCAGAATGCTTATTGCCAGCATTGGTAAAACCTTTGTGGGGGCGTTGGCCGCTGTTTTGGTCGCTGAAAGGGCCATAAAGTTAGATGCCCCTCTATCCGTTTACCTGGGAAGTAAAGCCTGGTTTTACCGGCTTCCTAATGCAAATGAAATCACCTTGCGTCAGCTTTTAAACCATACTTCGGGATTGCCCGATCATGTGTATATGGTAGAATTTGCAGATGATGTCGCCCAAAAATGGGCAGAGCCTGAAAATTTCTTTACAAACGAAAAACTGGTGCAATATTTATTGGATCATCCGGCTTTATTTGATCCTGGCAAGGGGTGGAGTTATTCCGATACCGGCTATATCCTGGCAGGGATGGCCATTGAAGCAGCTACCGGACAAGAGTTGTTTACGATGATTGAAGATCGGTTTTTGAAACCATTTAAACTCCACAACACTTCCCCTACCGACGACCGTAATTTGCCGGGACTTGTACCCGGCTATACCGGGTTGGGAAAAATGTTGGGGTTTCCGGAAAAGACCACGGATCATAATGGTATAATGCAATGGCATCCGGCTATGGAAGGTGCCGGTGGCGGCTTGATCAGCAACTCTCATGATCTGGCACTGTGGGGATGGCTGCTGTACGGTGGAAAAGCTGTTGCTCCTGCTGCACTTGATGAGATACTCAATTCCGCACCCGTTACATCAGTATCGGAAGCTAAAGGATATGGACTTGGGGTGTCAATTGATCTGCATGGGAAATTTGGCCCTGTTTATGGGCATGGTGGCTGGATTCCCGGGTATTGTTCAAGCCTGAGATATTACCCGGAACATAATATTGCCATTGCCTTTCAGATCAATTCTGATATAGGAATAATGGATTCGGATGTTCGGGTTACTCAGATAATTGAAGAGCAGCTTGCCGGGTTTGTAATCCCACTCATTGATAATGAAATATTGCCGGGAAACCCGCAATTTAAATAATTGGAATTTTTTGATTCTACAAATATGTCCTTACAATAAATCATGAAATCAATTAAAATTCTGTTTTTGGCAACTTTATTATCAACAACAAGTATTGCAGTTAAGGCTGAACACAATCCCGATTTTGTCAGGATGGTATCTTATGCCATCATGGCTCCGTCGGGTCACAACACCCAGCCGTGGCTGTTTCATATCAGTAGCGATGCTATTGAAATTCACCCTGATCTGTCGTGAAAAGTAAGTAAGCTTGCTGAACAATTGCCAGAAGTACTCGATCTGGATGGCGAAGTTCCCAATATTCTTTTGCGTATCGGATATGCTGAGCCCATGCCTTACGCACCCAGAAGAAATATTGAAGATGTGGTTACATTTGTACATTAAGGAGTTGTGTTTGTTTTTAAAAAGCTCTTCCGTATTAACAGAGTGAAATTAACATTTAGAAACTATCCTATTTATGGAAATTCTTATTCGAAAAACAACAACAAATGATTTTCTTATAACAGAAAACATTACCCGTGAAACATTCTGGAATTTGTTTAAATCCGGTTGTGATGAACATCTGGTTTTACATAACCTAAGAAAAGGTAGTAGTTATTTACCTAATTTTGACATGGTTGCCATATTTGAGAATAGAATAATTGGACATATTACAACTACAAAAGCGAAGGTAGTAGACACACAAAACAATGAACATCAGGTTTTGTGTGTTGGCCCCATTTCGGTTCTTCCTGAATTTCAAAAAAAAGGGATAGGGGGCAAACTCTTAAATGAATCAATAACTATTGCTAAAGAATTAGGTTTTGCGGGAATGATACTATTTGGAGATCCCGGTTTTTACAGACGTTTTGGATTTGTTAATGCGCAGAAATACGGAATTACCACAAAAGAAGGATCGAATTTTGAACCTTTTATGGCTTTGGAATTACATCCGGATGCTTTGTCAGCTGTAAACGGTAAGTTCTATGAAGATAAGGCATTTGAGACCGATGAAGAAGAACTCAATGCGTTTGAAAAACTTTTTCCCAAAAAAGAGAAGGGCAAGCCAAAAATTGACATTAATCATTAAAAACAAAATGACACTCGAAGAATTAGGATACAATAAAGATTTTGAAGCATTTAGAATGGAACAAAAACTAAATGACTTTGAACCAGGCAGAATAATCGCAGAACACAAGGAACGCTATACGGTAAAAACAACGCAAGGAGAATACGAAGCCGAAATTACCGGAAATATGAGATTTTCGGCTGTCAGTCGTGAGGATTTTCCGGCTGTAGGCGATTGGGTTGCTTTGACAACGTATGATTCAGATTCTGCAATAATACATAAAATATTACCCAGGTTCTCGATAATTAAACGTCAGGCAGTGGGGCATTTTGGAGAGATTCAGATTATAGCTACAAATATTGATTTCGCTTTTTTAATTCAGGCAGCCGATAGGGATTTCAATATAAACAGACTTGAAAGATACCTGACCATTTGTTATTCTTCTAATGTTAGCCCAATAATTATACTCAATAAAATTGACCTTATTGATGAGCAAAGGTTACATGAGCTGCTGGAAAGTATTCAATTACGAATTAAAGATGTACCAATTATTGCCATTAGTAACGAGACTCAAATCGGATACGAAGCTATCAGAAAAACTATTGAAAAGGGGAAAACATATTGTCTGCTGGGTTCTTCAGGGGTTGGAAAATCGACTTTATTGAATAATCTTTCCGGCAGAAATATAATGAAAACTGATTTGATTAGTCAAAGTACCAATAAAGGACGACATATAACGAGTCATAGAGAGTTAATTGTGCTTGAAAGTGGAGGAATTCTTGTTGACAATCCCGGCATGAGAGAAGTAGGTATTGCAGACACTGCATATGGCTTGGAAACTACCTTTGACAAAATCATTAGTCTCTCTCATAAATGCAAATTCAAAGATTGCACCCATACAACCGAGACTGGCTGTTCAGTTATAGAAGCCGTTGAAAAAGGAGAAATAGAAGAAAGCACCTTCGAAAATTATGTGCGTATGGAAAGAGAAAAATCGCATTTTGAAACAACAGTTGAAGAACGACGCAAAAAAGATAAAGAATTTGGGAAAATGATTAAGAATTACAAAAAAGACATGAGAAAAAATAAGTACTAATAATGACCAGGCAATTCTGGTTTTGACCTGCCCTTCAGTTTCCCACTCTCATCAAGACGATCAGTAACTTCATCCCATTTAATTTTGGCAACTTTTTTAATTAAATACAGGTCGAAACGGTTTTTTAAAATTAGTCAGTTTCTTCCAGATAAAATAGCTCATTTACAGGTTTATCAAAAAAACGAGATAGTTTCAGGGCTAAAATAGTAGAAGGTACAAACTTGTTCAGTTCAATTGAGTTGATCGCCTGTCTGGTCACTCCAATCTGTTTTGCCAATTCTTCCTGTGTTATGTTTTTTATTGCTCTTTCAACTTTAAGATTATTTTTCATGGATCAGTGATTTTTTTGACAAATAAAGAATAAGATAAAAACGTATTATAAAAAACAGGAGAATTGTAAGCATGTTAAATATCATTACATACAAAAAACCGAAACCATAAAAGAATAATGTACAGAAAACCAATACTGCATAATTAATGTATATAGCCCAAACCAATGATTCAAGGCGGATTTTGGCTATAAATTCATCTTCCTGCTTTTCTTTTGAAAAGGCTACAATGATCCCACCCAAAATGCATAGGATCAACAGAATCTCATCCGCAATATTGTTTTTATAAATACCCATAATTATATCATCTTCCAAAATCATTGATGAATAAAGGGCAAAGACTTTCACATCAAGAAATCTGAAATTGACAATTTCAAATAAAACCAGAATTCCAAAAATAATAGAAGGAACTAAAATCATCCATCCGATTCTCTTCATGTAGTTTGGTAAAAGAAGTTTTGATTTCATGGCATTTATTTTTTGAGGTTATACAGCAAAAGTAATCAATATATTACATAAAGCAAAATAAACTTTACATAAAGCAAACAATTAAATACATTAATGATCGTATTTAAAAACAGTTTTATTCACCCGTTTTTCATTTATACTGGTAAATTTTTCACTTTCATCCGAAATCATTTATTGTACCGATAGCTCCTTTGTCTTTTTTTAATCAACCCTGCCAAGTAAATAAGCTGCCTGCTCAACTGCCTGATGCACTGGGCTGGATAGCGAATTACTGAACATTCTGCTGCCTATCGGGTATGACCACCCACGATCTTATTCGCCACGTAGAAACCTTGAAGATATAGTAATGCATTAATAATTAAAATTTTATTGATAACCGGATCAGCATCAGATTTAGTTTGATGATTACGATTTTCACATTTTGAATTATATAGAAATGATGTAATTTTAGAAACCGATTACAGATGGAAAATATTTTACAAATAATTCGCAAAGAGCTGAAAAGCCGTGCTGATGAGAAAACTCTTTCTACATCACAAAATTTCTTTAAAGAAAAGATCAGCTTTTACGGGGTAAAGGTGCCCATCGTAAACCGGATCAGCAAGGATTACTTTCCATATGTGGAATCGAAACCCAAAGCTGAAATTTTTGAACTTTGTGGGAATTTGTGGCAGTCGGGCTATCTTGAAGAATCGTTCATTACTGTTTTCCCAGATAAAAAAACCTAAATCAAAGATCATCAATCCCCATTGGTTCCCTTCAAAAACCCCTGCCTAACATCCTCGTCAAATTTTTCGATGGCATATCTTAGCATGGTGCGGGGCATTTGCCGGTAATGTTTTAGAAGAAAATTATATTCCACTTTATAATCCCGGTTGCCAATCTCGCGCAGCATCCAGCCCACGGCCTTGTGTATTAGGTCGTGGGGGTGGTGCAGCAGGATTTCTGCCAGACGAAGAGCATCATCATATTTACGTTTGGAAATAAAGTGCATGGTGGTTATAACTGCAATGCGTTGTAACCATAAATCTCCGGAGGCAGCAAAGTCATAGAGCAGATCTTTGTCCTTATCCATCAGCCATGGACCAAGTATTCTATGGCAGGATGAATCTACAATATCCCAGTTATTTACTCCTGAAATATTTTTAAGATAGCAGTCAACTACGGATTGTTTTTCCTCTTCAGTTTCTGCTTTTTCATATTTGAGCACCAGCATAAAAACAGCTGTAAGCCTGTGTTCATGAATATTTTCATTGAGTAACAGGGAAATTTCATCAAGGCCCAGATCCTTGTAGAACTGTTTTGCAACCGACCGCTGATCGGGCACTTTTACCCCCAGGAAAATATCTCCTTCGCCATAACCGCCCGGATGGGTCTGGAAGAAACGGGCAAGGTCGCCGGCTCTTCTTTTATCGGCATATTTGAGAAGGGATGATTTGAAATTTTGAAGTGTTAACATCGCTGAAGACTAATTATTAAGTCGTAAAATTAACAATTTGCTGAATCAAAAATCGGATAAGAGACATTTTCTGGCCTATGATGCTGTAAATCAGATTTTCAGTGTGTCAGAGTTTTTATTTTTGCTAAAAAACCAGTAACTTAATGCTGATTTTAGGTTTGTCTGCTTTTGGCTGTAAAATTAATTTTTAATAGGTATATTAATTAATTAATATTTTATTTTAAAAATCCACAGCACTTAAGTACTAATAAGTATTAATCTGGTTTTTAAATCAAAAATCCATGAATTCCATAATTGACATTCACGCACACCCCCAGCTCAAACCACTGAATGCAAGTGATGCCGACAGAATTCAGAAAGGAATCTGGAAACCATTTGGAGAATCTCCCCAATGTGATAATCTTAACTTTTTACTCAAATTAGCCGCCGGCAACACAAAGAAAAGATCACAGTCCAATTTTGACCAGGCACTCAGGGGTAAAATAAAAGGGGTTTTCCTTGCCATGGGACCGGTAGAGCGAAATTTCTTTGATCCCAAACGGAATCATTTTATTCTCAAACTTCTTCTGCGCACACGACGCATATCCGATTTTGCAGCATGTATTACAGGATTTGATATTGAAAAAGTGCACAAGGTTATCAAGCGTATCAAGGATCAGAGAGGAGTTGATTATTACAATGAGGAACTTCTGGACGAGTACAAATTTCTGATTGAACAATCAAAGGATAAGCGCATGGTGATTGCAGGCGACTACGATGAGTTCATTGAGAATTTTAAAAAAGACAACGTAATTTCTACAATCCTTACCGTTGAAGGTGCTCATTCGCTCGGCAATTATGAGTTTCACAGCGATTTTTCGAGAAATATAAAAGATGCAGATGCCCCTGAAATCTACAACCGGCTGATGCCTTATTTTGCATCTCACATCAATGATATGAAACAGTGGGGCGATGATCGTCATACGCCACTATTCATAACATATTGCCATCATTTTAGCAACCTGTTGGCCGGACATGCAAAAAGTTTTGCTTCCGGCACTTCTCTTATACCCGGCATGGATGACCTGCTTGATCAGCGTAATGGGAAAAATGAAGGGTTCAGCCGGCTTGGCCGGGATGTAATGGAACTTCTTCTCAGCAAATCCAATGGCAGAAGGGTGCTGCCCGATATTAAGCACATGAGTGTTAATGCGCGAACCGAATTCTTTAAAATACTTAACGAGAAATACTGGTCGAAAGGGGATGAGCTACCCGTTATTTGCAGCCATGCTGCACTGAGTGGATATAAATCCCTTCAGGATTCCAACCGCCCGGATAGCCGCGAACTCTGGAAAAAGAATTATCTGAGTATGCAGGCTATCAATATGAGTGATGAAGAAGCCCGTATCATTGCCCGCTCCGGTGGATTGGTGGGAATAGTTCTGCACGGTGGCAGACTGCCGGGTGGTCTGGCCAAAGAGCAGTTGAAAGAAGCGGAAAGATCGCGTGATAAGGACCGGATAAGGGATGCCGCTGTAAAACTCATCATGAGCAATATTATCCATTTCATTAAAGTTGTAGGTGAGAAAAGTGCATGGGATAATATCTGTCTGGGAACAGACATGGATGGTGTTATTGAACCCCTGAAGCCCTATACCCGGTATGAGAACCTTGGCGTTCTTGGTGCACATCTTACACAGTTTTTTCACCGGCCCTTTGATCTTAAGGAAATAGGAGTGAATGTATCTGAAGTGAAAAAGCTTATGTACGATTATGATCCTGAAGAATTATCGGAAAAGATCATCAGTAAAAATGTACTTTCCTTTTTGAAAAAGTACTTTAATGATCAATACCTCAGAAAAATCCAGCCATTAGTTTAGTTGTGACAACGAAACAGGTTTCCTATTCATACTTGATCAAATCTACCGGATTCAATCTGGCTGCTTTCCAGGCATGTATCATTACTGCAAATATGGCCACAATGAAAGCCGATGCAATACCTGTTATGAAAGGCAGCGGAGTAAGTTGTGTATGGTATGCAAATCCCCGGAGCCATTCAGTTAAAAAATAAACAGCCAGTGAGGAAGCCAGAATTCCGGCAATAATTATCAATATAAAAAACTCTTTACCCAGAAGGTAGATGATTTCATTTATATCGGCTCCCAGTACCTTCCGGATACCTATTTCCCTTGTCCGTTGTTCTATGGAATACGCTGATATACCATATAATCCAAGAAATGCAATAATAATACATAGTAGGGCAAAACTGGCGAAAAACATACTTAATATTCGCTGCGAAATGTACATCTGATCAATAATCTGATCCAGGAAGCTGTATATAAGCGGATAGCCGGGCCGAAAGTTTTGCCACTCTTTTTCTAGTGTTTTTATCGCTTCAGAAGTATAATTACCCCTTATTTTCAGATTCAGGTAATTTGCCTGGTTTGCCATAGGGTATACCAGGAGGGGTTCAACAGGGCGGTTCAGTGTTGTGTAGTGAAAGTTTTTTATTACTCCAACAACAGCTCGTTCTCCGGTAACAGTACCATCAGGCCAGGTAAATTCTGTTCTTAATGTTTTGCCAATAGGATTTTCCAAACCAAATAATCTTTGTGCTTCCTGATTGATTAAAACAGCGTTATGGTAATCCGATGGTTCTTCCGGATCAAAGAATCTGCCTTCAGCCAGTTCCATCTTCATAAACTCAGGATAATCTGCATCCACCTGTACAATATTTACCGAAATGGAGAAAATATCATCTTCTCTTACTATCTCCACATTATTGGAATAGGAGAGTCTTGATGGAAAATAATTGGACAGGGCAGCGTTTTCAAAAAATGGTTCCTGCAGTAGTTTGTTTTTTAGCACCTTGGCACTACTGCGGCTATAGTTGTCCTTGAGTTCAACCACAACAATATTTTCACGATCGAACCCCAGATCCTTATTGTTGATAAAACGAAGTTGCTGCACTACTACTATTGTGGAAATAATCATAAAAACAGATATTACAAACTGGATTATGATAAGTAGCTTTTTCAATCCCAGAGAACCCCTTCCGGCAGTAAACCTTACATGCAATACTTTAAGAGGTTGTATACGGGAGAAATATACTGCAGGATAGGCACCTGAAAGTATTCCGGTGAATAATGCAATAACCAGGTAAAGCAAAAACAGACCACTATCTTCACTAATACTAAGAGAAAGAGGTGTCCCCATTAAATCATTAATGGCAGGCAGGCTTATTTCAAGGATAAGCAATGCCAGCAAGAAAGCAAAAAGTGATGTTATAACAGACTCTGACAGAAACTGCGTTGACAAATCTCGTTTTTGAGCTCCAACAACTTTTTTTATGCCGATCTCTTTGCCACGGTTTTGAAACCGGCTGATTGAAATATTTGTGTAGTTAATAGATGCCAGTAAAATCAGAAATATACCGGTGATAAAAAATATCTTCACCAGTTCTTGACTCATCATGGTAACTGATCCGGTTTCATTGGTCATTTCATACCCCAGTTTGCTGGAGAGGTGGATATCGGCAAGCGGCTGAAAGATAGGTTTTATGTCGTCAAAAAAGGAGATATCACCAATATTAGTTTCGTAGAAATCTTCCCACTTATCGCTGATAAAATTTTCCGGATCATAACCTTCTGTTGTTTTCACGTAAACCCATACCAGCCTGCTGGTATGATTGTTTTCCATTACATCCCAGGTTACACCTGGTTGAAAACCTGTAGCAAACAAATGGTCAAGGTGTAGCATGGTTGAGATGGAGAAGAATCCCTCGAACTGCAGATGACTATTGGGTAATGGATTGGAGATAACAGCAGTAACTATGAAATTTCCGGCACCTTCCACTTCAATAGACCTACCTAATGCTTTTTCGTCACCGAAATATCGCTCCGACATACTTTGAGTTATTACCAAAGAGAAAGGTTCGGTAAGGGCATTTTTTGAATTACCTTCCAGAAAATCGAAATGGAAGAAGTCGAAAAATGTTGAATCTGTAGCGAATACCGTATTTTCCTGGAAACTTTTGTCGTTGTACCTGTAAACAAGGTTTCTGAAATAAAAATTTGCCGGAAAGATCCTTACAAATGATGTGAACTCCGGCACCTGTTCAACCATTGCCGGACCAATGGGCACAGAATTTAGGGCTACCCTCTGTCTTTCTCCGGCAAGCGTAATATCAGTGCCAACCCTGTAAATGATTTCATGATCGTGATGATGCCTGTCAAAGCTGGTTTCAAAATTCAGATAAAGGAAAATCAGCAGAGCAGCGGCCATGCTTAATGCCAATCCGGTTACGTTGAGAAGAGTATATTTTTTGTCTTTCAGCAAACGTCTGAAGGAAATCCTGAAGCCATAAAAAAAAGCCGTATTCATTCGATTTATTAGTTTTTACCTGTTTTGGTAATAAGGCATCATAATAGATTATTAACTCAGTTTCTTAATAATATCATGTAATGCCAATGCTGTATGCACCAGCTTTTCTTCACTGACAATGGTTAAATTATCTTTTGGTGTATGGGTAATATCCTGGGTTTCCATATTTTCCATAAACCATTGCGATGTAACCGCAATTGCAGGAATACCATGTTGTAAAAAAATGCTGTGATCGCCCTGAGGCCATTGGGGCCCTTCAACCAGTTCCGGGTTATCTTCTACAAGCTTCCCGGCAACTCTCTGTATATAATCGGGTAAATCAAAAAATGAAAATGAACTTTTACCTTCTTT
>CAYXIT010000004.1:24873-32861 GCA_964465275.1 uncultured Bacteroidales bacterium
AGTTGGGTTTATTTGATAATCCTTTTGTTGAGGCAGAGAAAGCAGAAAGTGTGGTAACAAAGAAATCTTCTATCGAAAAAGGAAAGCTGGCACAGCGGAAATCAATTGTTCTATTAAAAAATGAAAATGAACTTTTACCTTCTTTGTAGCCCACACCGTCGATATTGATATTCATAACAATGTTATCAAAATTGTTCTGGTTGGCCATGATCCAGGTCATTTGACCTGGCACTGAGAAGTAGTCTTCACCATTGAAAGCCACGATTTCTATCAGATTTTCTCCTCTATAGTCTTTGAGTAATTCTGCCAGCAGAAGCAATACCGAAACTCCTGTTGCATTGTCAATTGCACCCGGGCTTCCTTTCTTAGCGTCGATATGTGCGGTGATAACAATTCTTTTTTGTCCTGGATAACCATTCCGTCCAATCATATTGTATCCCTTTCCGGGAATCCTTTCTGAAACGGAATTCAGATTTACAACGTATCCTTCATATTTCAGCAATTTCTCACCTTCTTCTTCAGTTGTATAAACTGAAGGGATATCAAAATCACCATCTTCAATCAAGGGGAAAGGATACACTCCCCCCGCCAGGGATACATTCCTGCCGGTGGCACACACAATCGCCTTTGCTCCGCTGTTTTCAAGCAGAGAAACTATTTTCTGATGGTTTTCAGGATTGTAAAAAACGAAATTTTTGGGCATGAGTTGTTCCTTGGCAATGTCGCCGTATAGCAAAATGATTTTGCCATCAAAATCTCCATTTTCAAGTTCAAATATATTTTTTACAGCTGCCAAAGGGGCTTCTGCAAAGCAACCCAATGAATAGGGGCTTACATAAACTCTGAAATCCTTATCATCAACTTTAAGTGTGGCTCCGCCTTCTTTCCAGTCAATAGCATCAAATTCCTGTGATTCAGTTTCCCAACCCAACCGGGTCAATTCATTTCTGAAAAATTCCGTTGCATTGCGATTACCTTCGCTTCCAACGCATCTTTCGGTGATTTCTGAGCAAAGGGTTTTTAAATGGGATTTGCTTTTTGTTATTAAATGGTTCATATTGAAAATTTTGAAGCTTCACGCAAAGCCGCGAAGATTGGCGCGAAGAGCGTGAAGAATTTTGAAGCCCGGGTGCGACTTTGAGTCGCGCCCGGACTCATTATGTTTTAATTCATAAAACCAATATTATTTACCACCACAACGCCTTCCTGAGAAATATCAAAAATAAAACTGATGCAGTTGATATTTTCAAAATCAAAATCAGGATGGTCATCTGCGAATTGCTCGAGAGGGAAAATAAAGGTCTGGAGAATGATCTCCGATTCAGACTGGTTTTGCATAAATGATAACTTTGTAAATTCTCGTTTGAGTGTGGGCTGCACAGGAGAAAAGCTACTTAAAGGAAATTGCAGGATACTGCCGTTGCTGTCAGCAAGACGGATAGTGAAGTCAATGAATTCTTCTTCTTCTTCTTCGGCATCATCCGGATGATCTTTAGTTTCTGCATTATCCATCTCCTGAGATTCGGTTTCTTCTTCCACTTCATTTTCTTCTGATTCTTCTTCATTTAGTTCCTGATCATTGTTTTCAGGAGGGTTTGCTTTCTCAGTTGTTTCGGCCAAAGAAAAAGTGAGTATGGACTGTTTTCCGGTAGCAATTGTTTCAGCAGACCAGCTGATATGATATGCCGGCATAAGGGTATCGCTTTCAGTGGTATTCCAACCCAGGAACAATGCGCGGGTATCGTAATCACCCCAGTTCAGTGAAAGAGTTTGCTCACGCCATATGCTCAGATCGCTGGTATGTATCGTACTTTGATTCAGCGTACCGGTGCCCAGGTCAAGATCTTCCATGAATGCAGCTACAAGCTGTGTACCGGGTTGTTCAAACTGGCTGATGTAGATCGTTTCCGGCAGCCAGTGGCGGGCATATCGATAATCCGTAAACATGCTACGAAGTTGAGTTTCATTGCGAAGTGTAGCATCCAGAAAAGCACTGATATAGGTTTTGGAAATAGTTTGTTGTTCTTCTTCAGGCATCAGCTGCCCCAGATTATAAAAGTTGATCCGCGGACTGGGACCGTCAGTATTACCCCAAACACTGTTAAACTGACCATGATTGGCTCCCCAGATGTAAACACCGGCTTTAAAACCGTCAAAATCATCGGAAAAGCTGATACGGTTGAACTGACGCATTCCCTGGTATGAAGAAACATCGGCATCGTGCGAACCCTGAATTACCAGGTAATTAATATCTTTAAGCGGTGTTCGCGTTCGGGCGGGCTGGAATTGCCCGTCGCAGGGTGCAATAGCGATAACAGATCTGATATTGAAATCAAAATCAAAGGTCTCATTGGCATCATCGGGGTAAAAAGGCAGCCGGTTAAACAGTGCTGCATGACCTACTGCTTCACCTCCACGGGAGTGCCCGATAAGTGCAATGTTATCCATATCTACCTTGCCAAAAAAAATATTCTCGCCTTCCAGGTTCCATTGCTCCCAGGCTTCAAGATGTTTCAGCATTAGCCAACCCCGGGCATCGTTTTCGTTATTCAATCCTTTTGGGAAATCTGTGTAAGTACCGTTAAGAAAATTCTGATCAACAGATGCCATGATATAACCCCTTGATGCCAGCAATTCACCAAGATATTCATAGCCAGGATCAGAAAACTCCTGTGCCAGGTGGTTGCCATGTACTATCAGCACAAGGGGGAAGGGGCCTTCACCTTCAGGGTACCATACCCTGGCGTTAAGCGGAAGTTTTTTCTGGTCAAAGCCAAAGTACCGGGTACGCATTTTACCGCTGAAGCCTGTCCACGAGCTCAGGAAGGTGGAACCATCTACCGGTTCGGTAATCAAATCAGCATCTGAACCAAACTCTGTTCGTCTTTTATCTTCACCGCTACCGTATGTAAGATTTGCAACATTATACTGTCCCGGTTCCGCCGGATTTCGGGTATCCAGAACCGGGGGAAGGTTATCAACTGACATGGCTGCATTGCCGGGCATTTCAACCGGCTGGCCGGGATGCAATAGCCAGATCAGACCTCCGGCAATTCCTGAAACACCAACTATAAGACTAAGGATTGCCAAAACCCTGTGTAGTTTCTTTAAACCGGGCCATTTTTTCCGGAATTGCTGCAATGCACCCCCAATAAGTGCACAGCCAAATGCAATGGTGAAAAATACCATCAATGTACCGGGTGTTGTAAGATGGAAATACATCATCATGCCCGGAATTCCGGTTACCAATGCCACGGCAAGCCAGAAAGGAATGCTGGCTAGTAATCGTAGCAGTGAAATAGTCAACCAGGCACTGATAAAAGAAATGACCAGAATAGAGATAGTCATTATCAAAACAGGTAACCAGCCCAATGCATTTACATAAACCAGACCTGATGCCAGTATTGCAACGGCAAATCCCAGGAAAATCCCAAGGGTAGCTCCGGCAATTGTTTTTTTATCAGGGGTAAGGTTTTCCTTTAATCTGGTTTTGATGGATTGTAATTTGAGTTTGATCTTTTGTGTGATTTTTTTCATGGTTTGATATTGTGGGTTTTAATAATAAATGGCGAAAAGGCTGTTTCAAAAGCCAGATTTTATTTGGACGCTGAGCTTTTCGAAGCAGGTATTTAGCTGATAATCGGGTGTCGTTTCGACTAATTCAACGACCCGATAACCCTTTTGATCAAGTCTCATGGGCAGGTGTTTTTTTAAATATGAAGTGAGATAGTTAGTTTTTCCTTCTTTCAAAAGTCTCACCCTTCTTCACCCTTCTTCTGCGGATAATAAGGTAAATTATACCGACTATCGCTCCCGCGGCAGCCAGGGCATATAAGCCCAAAATTAAATAAGCGATTCCCATCTTATTTAAGTTTTACTGCAGTACCATAAAACAATAATTCAGCGGCTCCCCGGCTTACCATTGCAGTTGATATTTTTATGCCCACAACTGCATCCGCATTTAGACTTTGGGCATCAGCAATCATGCGTTCAAGCGCCTGTTCACGCGCATCAGCCTGTAACTGTGTATATTCTTCAATTTCGCCACCTACAATATTTTTAAGGCCGGCTACAATATCGCGACCTACATTGCGGGCTCTTACAGTGCTTCCGCGCACCAGGCCAACTATTTCTGAAATTTCCCTTCCGGGAACGGTATGTGTTGTTGAAAGAATCATAGGATTACAAATTTATTGGTTAGTACTTATTGAATTGCACTGTGAATTTATTAAAAAATGTGCCATAATTTTTAAAAGCAAGAATATCAGAAAGATATTTTTCTGAAATCAAAAAAATCGTTTCAGAAAAGTGTCCGTTTTTGTTAAGAAATGCGCGAAAACGGACGAAAAACTATTTACTGATTTATCTTATTGAATATGAAAACGGGGCCCTTTTCAGAGGCCCCGTCACTTTGCTTATACTTTAATCTTATGTGAACTGGTTAGGGCAAATATTAAAGAAGCTGACGAAAAAAGTGTAAGAATGATTAGTCCAAGCATAAAAAATTCCTTCGAAGATGTACCTCCCAGAAGATATCTGTTGGCTTCGAGCACATAGGTCACAGGGTTGGCCCATGATACCGTAACCAGCCATTTGGCAGTGATCAGTTCGCGTGGTAAAAAGGTAGTGCTCAGGAAAAGCAATGGAAAAACGGCATTGGTAACAATGGCGGCACTCTGGTGCTGGCCGGTACGCAACATTATTCCCGCAGAAAATCCACATAGGGTAAATGTCCACAACAGTGAGAGCAATAAAATTCCTGCTACCGAAACCAATCCAAACTGAAATGGCAATCCAAACAATGCACCTATGGCCAGCAAAATGCCGGAAAAAATGAGTGATGAAAGTGTGTCGGCCAGCATGGGTGACAGAACCAGCATGCGGCGCGAAACAGGAGAGAAGTACAATCGCCTGAAATATCCCGATTGCATATCGGCATTAAGAGTTTGACCGGCTCCAGATGAGGAGCCCATGGCCAGTGAAACAATGGTGATGGGAAAAATGAAGGCCAGGTAGCCCTTTTCACCAAAAGCTCCGAGATGGCCTATTCCCCCGATACCTGCATTGTAAACCAGCAAGAAAAACAGGCTCATGGCAAAACCCATTATAGGGGCAGTGGGTTGTTTAGCAAGTTTTAAGATGCTGCGAGTGATGATTAATTTGTTGATTGACATGTTTTTTTATGTTTATAAGTTGATAAGTTGGTGATTTGAAACGTTTTGACTAATTTTCCGGGAACTTCTGTTTCTGAGTTTTATCCATCCATGCAAGGTAGCTTTCTTCCAATGATGATTGTTTTTCCAAGTTTACCATTTTTTTGAATGATGCGACTGTGCCGGAATATTGAATGGAGCCGTCTTTTATTAAGGCCATTTGGGTAGCTTGTTTGTCGGCTTCTTCCAGATATTGTGTGGTGAGAAATACCGTTACACCTTCATTTTTGTTAAGATGAGTGATCACCTGCCAGAACCTGGCTCTTGCTTCAGGATCCATGCCTACTGTAGGCTCATCCAGAAAGAGAATCCTGGGGTTATGAACCAGTGCCAGTGCACAATGCAGACGACGCTTGTTTCCACCCGATAGCGTTTCGCATTTTTTTGAACTTTCGGAGTCTAATTCGAAGGCATGAATCAGTTCATCAGCCCTTTGCTTTGCCAGGGTTTTTGTAAGCCCGAACAATCGACCCTGAAATCTGAGCAGGTTTTCTGCATTTTCTGACGGGTCGAGCTCATTGTCCTGTAGCGCTACACCAATATGTCGCCTGATATTGCTGAAATCAAGATTCGGGGTTTTCCCTCCTACGTTGAATTCGCCACTGTCCTGTCGGATCAGTGTGGTTGCAATTTTTACCAGGGTCGATTTACCTGCTCCATTAGGCCCAAGCAAGGTGAAAAGTTCACCCTTGCCGACTTCGAGATTTATACTTTTTAATGCCTCAGGGCCTTTGGAATACTTTTTTGTAATGTTTTTGAAAAGAATTTCTGCGATCATTTTTTTGAGTTTTACAATTACGGTACAAAATTAGGCAGAGTAAAATCCGTGAAATTGTAAAAAACCGACAAAAAGGAAAGCAACTTAAATTTGTCCTGTATCCTGGCTTAGGCCGTTGCAGTATTTTTGTGAAAGAAGTTCTTTTGGAGTGTAGCCCGAATACGCTTTAAAATCCCTGATAAAATGAGCCTGGTCGAAATAGCCGTTTTCATGTGCATGCTGGGTAAGTTTGCCCGGTTTTACAGTAGTAAGGTTTGTCATTACTTCATGAAAGCGAACGATTTTGATAAACTGTTTGGGTGTATTGCCCACATAACAGGCGAATTTTCTCTCAAGGGTTTTGGGAGTAACGTAAAGGTTTTTTGCTAATTCGGATGCTCTGATCTGTCCTTTGCTATTTTTAACAAAAAGGACACCCTGCTGAATGAGCTTAGCATCATTCACCGCAACAGGGCGAAGCCTTTTCATAAGAAAGCTTTCAATAATTCTGATACGATCCTGCAATGATATTGCTTCTGCCAGTTGTTCTTCAATATAAAAACTTTCATTTTTAACAATATCACCCAGATGAAGGGTTTTGCCTTCCAGTTCCATCATAGGAAGATTGAAAAAATTGGAAGTTGCACCAGGAAAAAAGGTTACTGCCAGTGCTCCTGATACGCCATTTGTACCCACATCAAACCACGAGTGATTTATGCCGGAAATCATTGACCGGTATTGTGTTTGGGATTTACCCGAGGGAGATACGGAACAGAAAGGTTTGCGGAAATGAAACATCAATTCAATATTGCCGGTGGGCACTATCCTTTCTTTTACAATTCCATCATTCATATCTGTTTCCAGCGCCCAGTAATGCTGGATATATGGAGCAAGGGCAGGGGATGGTTTTATTACATGAAATTGCATATTTACGCAAGGGTTAGTTTAAATATGATGTTAACAATTCTCAATGTCATAATTTTATTCACAAATGATTTCTAGGACATACAATAAATGCCTGTTCAATTCTTTTGAATTCAATGCTCCCGTAACATGCCCGTTTTCAATTGTTTTCAGTGGATAACCTTTGTAGCTTTCGCTTTGAACATCATACTCAATAAACCGGTCGTACTTCGCAAGAAGGGGAAAAACATTGGGAGTATTTTGTTTTTCGAAAACATTGCTGAAATTCAGCACCTTCCTGATCTCTTCCGGGTTATTCAAAGCCATTTCTGAAGCCATTTTCCGGTATTTGCTTTTCAGGAATAGTTCTCCCAGAAATGTTCCTGCCATGATTGGGGCATAAGCTGATGATGTATTGTAAATTCCCCTGTGGAGGTTTGTTACCCATCCCCCAAGGCTGATTCCTGATGTTATGATGGGTTGTGATGATACTTTTTTTACCTGTTGAATAATTTCCTCGTTTAGTTTTACTGAGGTGGCTATCATTGCCGTAAAGTTGCTTAAATCAACCATCTTAGCCTGGTAATGCTTTAGTGGGCAGTTGTGAAATGGTGCTCTTACAACTATTAAGTTGGCTTCCACGTTTTCCTTACTCTTTATAAAGATATTATAGAAAGTGTTTTTGGCAGTTTTTTTAAACTCGAAAGGACGTTCGTTGTTCCCATGATGATAAATGATAGTAGGGTAATTGATCCCTTTCCACCGGGCCACACAAAAAGCCGGGTCCAATTCACCTGCCGGAGTTATGGCTGTAACATCAAATAATTCTTCGCCTTCTATGGAAGGGATTGTAAGTTCTGCTTGGGCTACCTGTTCTTCAAGTGTCGGACTTTTAATGCTTTTGGCAAAAAACTTCTTTTTGCCTGCAATCAAGGCGCCTGCTGATGCGGTCAGATTATCAAAAAAAATGTGCTTGTTCATGATTTATTTGTTTAAAAAACTGTATGCTTTCATAAAAGTAATCCTGGGTAAATCCAGAACAAAATAATACCAAATAAATATTATACCAAGTCTGCTAATTGTATATTAATCAGCAGTATAAGATTTTATTTATT
>CAYXIT010000004.1:32871-36190 GCA_964465275.1 uncultured Bacteroidales bacterium
CAGATTTTTAAGAAAGAGTGTTCGTTTTTTGTTAGTAAATGCGCGAAAACGGACGAAATGGTAATTTTAATCAGTTTTTTAGAAGATTGCAATCTTTCACTTTACTTAACTTATAATTGCCAATAATCATTGACAATTCGGGTAAAGTATTACCTTCAATAATATTATAAATAATAATTACGTATATGGAGTTCTCATTTTGAATGATGAATTATATGATTGTCAGGTTTTAAGAGCCATTTGTATATTAGTTTTGTATTTTTGATTTGGATTGTTGCAGACCATAAGGAAATAACATTTGATATGTTGTTTCTTTCTTCATATATGTTTATATTTTATTTAGTATATGTACATTTTCGTACACTTTTGATGAAAAACATTTCATATCCTGTTTTCTATGGTTCTGCCAATCAGAATAATAGTTCTGATGGTTCGGGTTTTGATGATCAAACAAGGAAATTAAATTATTTTTACTTCCTATGAATTTTAATTACATTAAGATTGCCTGGCGCATATTGCTCAAAAACAGAACATATACCCTGGTAAATATTCTTGGATTAGGTTTGGGATTTTCTGTATCAGTGTTGTTGTTAATATTTGTTTACCATCAGCTGAGTTATGATAATTTTCATTTGAAATCTGACAGGATATACCGGATTACTATACAAGGGTCTATGGCTGATCAGAAGACCCTTTCAGCTGCTTTTACAAGCGGAGAAATAGGTACACATATAGTGGATGAGGTTCCGGAAGTTGAATCTGTTTGCAGAGTCTATAACTGGGGAATCAGCGAGGTAATTGCTGATGATGTTCGATTTACGACCGAACAGGTACTGTGGGTTGATTCAACTTTTTACAGCATTTTTAGCTTTCAGCTTCAGCAGGGCAATCCAATGGTGGCATTAATTGAACCATTTAGCGTTGTATTAACCCGATCCACAGCCCGGAAATATTTCGGAGAATCGAATCCAATAAACAAAACTATCAGAATCCGGGGGCTTGATTATCAGGTTACTGCAATTATGCATGATCCGCCGGCTAATTCACACCTGCAATTTGATATGCTTGCAGCATTCCATACCCTTGAACGACCAGGCTACAATATTGTTGAACGGAGCGGGATTACTTTCCCTACTTATTTGCTGAAAAGAGAAGGCGCGGATGAGCAACTCTTTGAAGAAAAAGTTCGCATAGTGGCTGATCATTATTTCCACCAGAGATTCACACAGTATGGTATAACGGGAAATCATGGTATTCAACCTCTGTCACGTATTTATCTTCATTCAGACTTTGGTTTTGATTCTGCTGTAACAGGAGACATCCGAAACGTTTATATTTTTTCTTTTTTGGCGCTGGCTGTAATCCTTATTGCAGTATTTAATTTTATTAACCTGGTTACAGCTCAATCGGAGAAGCGAATGCGTGAGATAGGGATGCGCAAGGTGATGGGTGCTTTGCGCAAAGATCTTGTTTTCCAGTTTATAGGAGAATCTGTTTTGGTTTCATTGTTTGCTTTTTTAATCTCCCTGATGTTTAATGAGTTGTTTATAAACGGATTTTCTTCATTGCTGGATGTAAATTTCAGGCTTGAATATTGGCACAACCCCATATTGCTTGCCGTTATAATTCTTTTGGTATTGATTACAGGAATTATTGCAGGTATATACCCTGCATTGTACCTGTCTGGTTTTCAGCCCATAGTGGTATTGAAGGGGATGATGAAAAGTTCTTTTGCTACCCGGTTTATCCGTAAGGTCCTTGTGATTTTTCAGTTTGCCATTTCTATATTTCTCATTACCACAGTGTTTTTGCTCAATCGCCAGGTAAATTTTATGCGCCACAAAGATCTGGGCTTTGAGCGCGAAAACGTAGTTTCTGTTCGTGGCATCACCCAGGCAATACGTAATGCGTATCCGGTTCTAAAGGCAGAACTGGAGCAAAATCCATCTATCCTCAATGTCACTGCTTCACAGGACTTGGCCGGAGAAAACATGAGTCTGCAAAATTTCCGCAGAACTACAGATCATCCCGATGCCTCCATCATGGTTTATGAGAATCGTATTCAGTATGATTACATTGAAACTTTTGGAATGCAGATTATCGAAGGTCGTGACTTTGATCCCGCCATGGGAACTGATGAAGATGCCATTATCATAAATCAGGCCACCGTAAGATTAATGGGGTTGACTGACCCTATTGGTGAAGAGATGGTCATATGGGAGCATACAGGCCGGATAATAGGAGTAGTGGCTGATTTTAATTTTCAGTCGATGCATAATGACATCGATCCATTGGCTTTTACGATGCACGATCCGTATATCAGCCGTATCAGTATCAGAATGATGCCACAGGATAAAGCAAAAACCATGGCATGGATAAAAGAGATTTTTGAGAATGCTGATCCCAATTATACTTTCGAATACTTTTTTGTTGATGAGAAATTTGCCCAAATGTACAGCCGCGAAGAACATTTGAACAAACTCACCGGAGTTGCTGCAATTATTGCAATTATTATTTCCTTTATGGGATTGTATGCCCTTGCTTCTTTCAGCATCAATAAAAAAATCAAAGAAATCGGCATACGCAAAACTCTTGGAGCATCACTAAGTCAGATACTGGGCCTTCTGTTTCGTGATCTTTGGAGGTGGATCTTAATTGGCAATTTAATAGCATGGCCTTTGGCAGCCTACGTGGTAACACGTTGGATGGAGAATTTTGCCTATCGTATCAATATTATTGAACACTGGTATCTTTTTCTGATTGCCGGTTTGCTGGCGGCAATTGTAGGAACAGCAGCTGCTTTCTCACAGGCATGGTCTGCCTCTCGCATGAATCCTGTAGATAGTCTGAAGGCCGAATAAAGCAAATAAAAATTTATACTATCAGCTAATGGTTTCCAGAACAGACAATAAATGGTTAAGTGTTAAATGGTTAAATGGTCGGATGAGTTTGTATATTAATTTTGCCATTACTTTTAATTTAAACATTAAGATTATAAATCAGTTAATAATAATGTTATCGAATTATTAACAATAAAACTTTTATGAGAAGCGTCTCACAAAAGTATGTTTGTTCATGGAAGTCAGATCATCCCAATGAATTAACTAAATTATTTTCGAGTGAAAATTCATATTACTGAGGATAACCCCAAGCTATTGGCGGAAATCCGAAAAGCTTTACTTGCGGAAGGTTTTGTTTGTGATGCATCAACTGATTTTGAACATGCCATCGAAAAAATTATGCTTTATTCGTATGATGTCTTTCTGGTTGATGTCAATTTACCCGATGGTAGTGGACTTGATTTAGTTGAGAAGATAAA
>CAYXIT010000004.1:36200-72727 GCA_964465275.1 uncultured Bacteroidales bacterium
CTGGGAGCCGATGATTATATTGCCAAACCTTTCGATATGGCGGAACTTATTGCCAGAGTACGTGCTTTATTTCGCCGGAAAAAACTGGGTGGAAACAGTAAGATAAAATATGGAATTATAGAAGTAGATACCCGCAAGAGAGAAGTATATATAAATAATGAATCAGTAGATCTTACACGCAGCGAATATGACATTTTTCTATTTTTTCTGGCTAATCCAACAAGAGTATTAACCCGTGAAGCCATTGCCGAGCATATTTGGGGTGATAATATGGATATGGCTGACTCCTTTGACTTCATTTATTCCCATATCAAAAATCTGAGAAGAAAAATTACGGGAGCCGGAGCAACAGATCCTTTAAAATCTGTGTATGGTGTGGGATACAAATTAAATCCAATGCACTGATGACTAGCGATAAAAACAGAGGCAATACTCAGAATCTGCTAAAAAAGTTTTCACGCAGTGTGATAATCTGGCTTTTGCCTGTGATTTTGGTCAGTGGTGTGTTTGGATATTTTATGATTAAATACATTGCCGGAAGCGAAGTCAACGAATTTCTGACTTATGAAATGGAACGCATCATCAAGTATAACAATATTCACAACGACTTACCCCGATACCAGATGGTGGCAGATATTCTTCCCGGAAAACTGGATGATGAACCATTCTTCAGGGATACCTTGATGCTTGAAACCGGTGATATGGAAATGGTTCCTTACCGCGAGCTGCTTTTTCCCATAGAATTTGATGACGGCGAATATACTATTGTCTTACGGCACCTGTTGCTCGATCGTGAATCAGTTATTATGGGTACTCTTTGGGTAACTTTCGGACTTAGTCTGCTGATATTTTTAGTTGTTCTTGGAATTGTTCCCCTCGTGGCGCGTAAAGTCTGGGGACCCTTTTATACTTCCTTAAATTTACTGAAGGGGTTTCATCCCGAAAAACCTTTGCCTGTTTTCCCTAAAAGTGAAATAAAAGAGTTTTCTGAAATGAATGATTCTGTAGAAAAGCTATTAGCCAGGGTTAAGCAGGATTATCAGAAAGTGCAGGAGTTTAACGATAATACTTCACATGAAATGCAAACTCAACTGGCTATTATAAAAGCCACTACGGAAAATATGCTGTCAGCAGATGAAGAAACAAACCCGCAGGAATTGCTGGAACAGATCAACAAGATTCATCATTCGGCATCACGCCTGAGCCAGATACAAAAATCCCTTTTGTTGCTCAGTCGCATTGGTAACCGTGAGTTTGCCAACAATCAGTGGGTCGATCTGAAGAAGCAACTTGAGATTACACTTGAATTTTTCGAAGAAATGATGCAGATGCGTAATATTTCTTTGCAAGTTGAATCAGATGAATATAGGGTACATATGGATCCGGGATTGGTGGTCGTTTTGCTGAACAACCTTATAAAAAATGCTGTAAAACATAACCTTGACAATGGGTTCATTGCCATTTCCCTTCAAAATGGTATACTCCGGATTTCCAACCCAGGTAAACAATCCACGCAAAAACCCGAATCCATGAAACGTCGTTTTATCAAAGGAACAGGCGGAAACCGTGGTATTGGCCTGGCCATGGTTGATCAGATCTGTTCCATCTATGGGTTTACCTTTCATTATCGGCTGGAAGAAGAAAATTTGCATGTTTTTGAGATTTTTTTCAAATAGCAACCTTTTTCTCCAAATTCTCTCCAAAGTCTAGTTCTATTTTTGCCTCAGTTCAACTATTAATAACAATTTAATACAGGCAAAAATGAAAAATTTAGTTTTAATTTCCCTTCTGCTGGTCTCCACAGTGAGCAGCGCACAATTTGTAAGCAGTGAATCTGAAACTCACAATGTGAAATATGTAAAGGATAATGCTATTCGATATAGCTTTACCGACAGAATCGTAAGATTGCAAGGATATATTGTTGAGCAGATCCGTGAAGATTACTTTCTTTTTAAAGATGACACCGGAACGATAAGGGTTGAGATTTATCCATCGCGCATGCCTTCCACAACTTTCACCCCAGATAATAAGGTAATGATTACCGGAGAAGTGGATTTGTTTTTCCTCAGGCCCGAAATCTTTGTATCATCTGTCTTATTGCTTGACCAGGAAAATGAACCAGTGATGAATAATGCCAATTCTCAGGCATCGAAAGATCGTACTTATCAATACGACCATTATTAATATCAATTGTTTTTCTTTATTTAGTAACCATTTAAATCTTTATTGCTATGAAACAAATAATTGTAATCCCAATTGCCATTTTCCTTTCTGTTTCACTAATAAGTTGCGAGGAAATCGATTATCTCTTGCCAGACACGCCCCCACAGCAGGATGAAAACCCCGGCAACAATGAGGGGAACGATGATCAGGGTGATAATAGTGGTAACACTACCTTTCCAATCTCTCCCGAAGGCCTTACATCTAACCTCGAATCCAAAACCTGGAAGATCAATCTTTTCATTGAAGACTTTGATAATGAAACCAGTGATTTTGAAGGTTATGGTTTTACGTTCAGCACCGATGGGACTGTTGAAGCCCAAAAGGGTAATACTACCCGGAGTGGCACATGGGGTACCTATATAGATGACGGACAAACCGAATTCTGGATGTCATTCCCTTACACTGACTACTTCGATGAACTTTCAGATGACTGGTATCTGAAGATCAATACATCTGAAAAGATCAGGTTTGAAGATAGCAACCCCAACGAAGATGTACTGGTATTTGTTCCTTACTGATTAACTGGTAATGATCCGATAAGTGCCGGCCAATAATACCGGCACTTATCAAACCCTCAAATAATGTTGCGGGTATATTTAACCAATAAAAAAAGCATAAGCATATTAATTCTATTCCAAAACTTAATTTAAAAAGCCGAGAAAACGAAAATGATACAATTAACAATGGTTACCATCATAATGCTGGGATTTACAGTGATGGTTAACAACGCTTATTCGCAGGAAAACCAGTCTGATTAATAAGAATTTATCATTGCCATTACCATTTATCTAAAGATAGAAATAGAAAAATTTTAAATTTTCAGTAACAATAACCTAATAAAAGAAAAAAATGAAAAGAAAACCTTATTCAATATTATTTATGTGTTTGTTAATTGTAAATACCAGCCTAATTGCTCAGGTAAACGATGAAGCTAAAACACTATTTGGTAGTGAAAGATCATTAAGTGCGGAAAACCTGGGATTTTTTGTTGCACCAACTTATGGTATTACTTCAATGGACGGGAGTTCTGCATCATTATTCAATCTGCGCGGTGGATTGAATATCAAGGATAAACTTTCCTTTGGTGCATACTTTAGCACATCTCTCAATGAAATAATCCCTGAAAGTGAAACTGTTCCGGGTGTTTATATGGATTACTGGACAGTTGGTGGTTTCGTTGAATACACATTGCTTCCCAAAAGCCTGGTTCATCTTACTTTTCCGCTATACATTGGATATGGCGAAGTACAAATGGACAATGAAGCTGGAGAGGCAGGATTGGGTGAAGCCAACTTTTTCCAAATAGAACCATCTGCTTTATTAGATGTGAACCTGCATAAATATGTACGCTTCAATCTTGGGGTTGGATACCGGTTTGTCGGTCAAATGGAATACAGAAACTTTAACCAATCCGATATTTCTGGTGTAACAGGATATGTTGGGTTAAAATTTGGGCTGTTTAAATAAACCCCTTTTATAAACTTAAATGCTGAACAATTTTTATTTACCTTAAATTTATTGAAATGAACAAGTCAACCAAACTAAAAGTAGGGATCATTTTATCCGGAATTATTGCAGCAGCTGCATATATCCTTGATGATATCTTTTATTACTCTGATATGAAAATGGCTGAGGTATTTGTTTTTCCGATTGCAATTGTTTTAATAATTATAATAGCAGTTTTTCTGGTAGTTCCCTATTTTCATAAAAAATAACTGGTTTATAAATTATATGATAAATAGACGCATAGTGTAGTTTAGAGAAATCAACGAATACCGATGAAAACCATTAAAATACTCCTTATAACGTTCATGTTATTATTTATGATTGGAAAGCTTCAAGGGCAGACAACATTTTTAAACAGACCTTCGAAAACGGAAAGTACAACTGTTTTAGGAAAAGGAGTATTCCAAATTGAAAGTACGTATGAAATTGAACTAACAGGTGATTCAGATGAACGGGAAAAAGAAATACTTTTTCCCGGTTTTTTACTTAGTTACGGTCTGGGATGGGGGGTTGAATTGAGGTTTTCCAGCCAGTATGAAACGTACAGGGATAAATTTTTGTCGGTTAACGGATTTACGGATATTGATATTGGAGCCAAAATAAAATTATTAAAGGGCAATGATAAAAAAAATGAGGTTGCACTGATAAGCCATTTTTTTATACCAACCGGTAGTAATGGTATCTCGAATGAACGTTTGGGAAACGAAACGTTGGTGCTAGTCTGGCATGAGCTGACTGAAAAACTGGGAATCGAATACAATATTGGGTACAGTAATTTCGAAATTGATTCCGAAAAAGGGAATTTTGTTTATTCCTTTGTGTCAGATTATGAAATCAATGACAAGTTGGGAGTTTTCATTGAGACTTATGGCGAGCTAACTGAATTTGAAGAACTTGAAGCCAGTTTTGATCTTGGGTTAGCATACCAGTTTACTGATAATTTGGAGTTTGAACTGGCAGCAGGTACTGGGATAAATCATAAAATGTTTTTTACATTGATTGGCTTGAGCTGGAGAATTGGGGAGCAAGAGGATTAAAATGATATGTTGAAAAAGTAATAAACAGGGAATGCGGTCAGATTATCAAGGAAAAAATGTTAGCTCAGGATTTAGTCTTTTCAAAAAATTCTACTAGATCATCTTTTATCAAATCGGGTTGTTCATGCCCGATGTCTTCATAGGTCCTGAATTGTGCGTTGACTCCTTCGGTTTTATATATTCTCTGACAGTTTTCCCAGCGCAGGGGTTGCATTTCCCTCCCCAGGATTTGGTAAATCACTTCCCTTTCCGGCTGATCAAATGCATCAGCAAAGGGTATGGCATCATTGTCATCCATAGCTCCCATAAAAAGAAACTGGGGAGTTTCATTAAATTCTTCTATGTTGAAATTTTTTCCAAAAAGTTCCTTAAAGTCACTGGTCCCGACAGGATAATTCAACTTAATACCATCGATTTCTTCAAGGGGCAGGAACAGCAAGCCATTAATTCCTCCTGCTGCCACAGCTTTAACCTTTTCTGGGTGCAGGGCTGTAAACCGGTTGGCAAAAGTTCCTGAAGCAGAAAACCCGGTTATAAAAAACTGCTCATCGATTTCGTAACCCATTTCCATAAGTCTTTCTCTTGCATCCTCAATCATAGCGAGCAATTGAAGATCCAGCCGTTCAAGATCTGTGTCCTTTTCCAGCATTACATCCCGGTCAAGAGAGTGTGTATAAGTATGCCTCTGGCTTTCGCTACGGGGAAATACAGGAACAAGGAGTGGAAGCTGTAAATTTCTTGCTACATAATTCCCTGCATAAAAATCCAGAGTGGCTATCCGTTGGGCTTTCTCAAGATGTTTGTCGAGGTCATCACTTAAAAAACCGGAATTATTGGGCTCTATAATCAGAGTCAGTTCTTTATCATCTGCAATGTTGTCAGGAATAAATAAATAGTATGGATAGTTAAAACCTTTTTCAGGAAGTTTTTCGATTAATATAAGTTCTCCACCCTGTTGGGTTTGTAAACAAGATTTAAAAAACAATAGTAGAATGAATAAAAAACGTTGCATATTTTGCTTTATTAAATTTAAGAAATGGCTAAAATTAAAAGATCGTCAAGAAATACATCATCACCGAATACTGAAGTTTTCCAGCCGGGCGCTATTTTGTCAAGCACCATTGCCTGTAGCATACCGACATAGTAAAACCGGCTTTCTCCGGTTCTGCCCGCTGCTCTTTTAACTTCATCCAGTTGCCTGAAAAATATCTTGCTGCTTTTTTTATATTTTTTAAAATCCGATAATCCGGCAGTTTCTTTTACAGGTTGGTAATCGGTATCTTTTTCTGCCAATAACAATATTTTTAGTTCTGCGTATTTAGCAAGGCCTTCCAGCCATTCACGCTTCTTTTCATAACCGATTTGTTCCACAGTAATACCGGCCTTTTGCCTGCGCTTTTGTCTTTCGGCTAAAAATTCAGCTGTATAATGTTTTACTGAGTCGATATTATCGTTGTAATATGCTTTTAACAACAGACTTGTCTCTTTCTTCCATCCATCGATATTATCTTGCTGATGCCATGGGTATTGGTCAGATATATGTGTGACCAGCTCTCCTTGGGCAAGTTTTTCGGGTACAATAGTGCCTTGAAAGGCATGAAAGGATTCATGCATTAATCCGGCGATATATTGTTCCGCCTGACCCATGACCAAATTCCAAAAAATACGATATGGAAATATTGAGCTGATAACAGGGGGTAAGCTTTCCCTGAAATCATTGTAGAACATAACCGCTGCATATTCTTTAGTTTGCAAGGTTGCTACCCAGGTGTCACCAACTTTTACGGTAAAGTTTTCCGGTGTAATGTTTTTATTTGGTAGTAATTGCCGGTAGTATTCACTGCCAAAAAAGTCATCATTTTCAACTTTTTCCCATTCAACACCTCTGAATTCATGAGATGGCATCTTATGCCAACCAGCAGGGGGATTTTTATACCCAATTAAAAATGCGTAATCTTCATTATAAACAATAACAGGAATTTTGGTAGTTCCCCATTCTGGCCATAAATCATTGCCCAGCCCATGCTGAAGGTTAAAAGCTTCTGATATGTAGATCTTTTGACTCTCAGATAAGACTTCTGTCACTTCTGATGTTTTAGGAAGGGTGGTGTTGTAAACCGCACTAATTGCAGCTAGTAATACTATGACAAGAAAACCCCATTTGATAATTTTCCATATCCAACTTACTATTGTCTTAATTAATTTCATTGCTGTAATTGTTTATTGTATAACAGATCTGTAATTTCCAGGATACACCAGGTCCAGTCTCCCTCATCCAATTTCCATGTTGCACTGCATTTTGATGGTATTCTGATACCTTCAAACTCAGCATATTTTTCAACTGATATAACCCATTCATAGCGTTTGGAATCGGGATCATTACCCATGTAACGTAAAGCGCTGTATTTTATGACGTCACCATTCTCATTAAAATAAAATATTCCTGAGCCCGTGGTTCCCTTGTAGCTCATTGTAGCTTTAGCGGTCAGAGTATCTATTTTCTCCCAACTGATAAAAGAGCTGACTGCTGCAGATGGGAACCATACAATTTCTCCGAGATAGCGTTGGAGGGTTCCTTCGTCCATTTTTTTACCAGTTTCTTTTCCCAGGTTGATGATGGAGTTCATCTTCATTTGCATTTCTCCTTTGCCATCCACAAACTTGTCGCGGCCTCTTATTTGTATTACAGGTAACATGTTGAGTTTTACAGTCCAGATAAAGGCAGGGTTTTCAATGGTAAAGTACTGTTCTGCGGTAGCTTCATGCCATTTTTCCTGATCCGGTTTGAGTTTCATATTGAAATCTTGCCTGAGCCATACAGATTGTGGTATGGGCTTGTCTGCAGCTCCGGAATTTTTAAGCCAGTTTTGCACAGCTACCGGTAACTTATTCAGGCGATCTTTAGTGATGATTTCATCAGTTGGTTTGCCTGCTGCTTCCAGTATAGCTTGTGTTTCTCTCGTAATTCTTTTATTAAAGGCACAACCTGAAAATGACACAATCAATGCTAAGGCAATGATAATATTGGGTATCATTCCAAATTTAGCATCACTCCAGTTCTGGATGATCAGAATGGTTGATAATAATATGCCCACTCCTGCCAGATACATCCATATATTTTTATTTAGCAGCAGCATTGCGGCAGAAAAACCCAAAAGTAAAAATGTCATTAACCAGACAATGGCGGATGTTTTTGATATATTGGAGTGCAGGTTCTGAATCTGTGCAAGATCAAATCCTTTTACAAAACCTAAAAGGTGTATTGCTCCGTGGAGTAAAAGAACTATTGATAAAAAAATTTTCATAGCTAATTTCATTTTTTAGTTAATTTGATTCGCTGCAAAACTAGTGATCGGGATCGAAAATAAGGTCTCATTATCACGTTTATAGGTCTCAATAAATATAAGTATTTGTTAATGAGTTGTTTCATAAATGATATTTTGCATAAAAATAAATACATACCAGCAATTATTCGTGTTGTTTTTCAGTAGAAATACATTATGAATTTATTTTTACTTGATTTTGTGTGAATGGAGTAAATTCCATTTGATAGAAACATGATCCGCAACAACATAAGAACAATGATCCTGATATTATTATAACTGTATTTTCATAGTATAAGATGTTTCAGTTTCATAAACAATAGCAAATCCAATTCTTTTATAAAAAGCAAACGCTTGGTTTCTTTTATCAACACTCAGAGAAAGGCTATTATATCCTTTAGCTTTAGCCTGTTGCAAAAAACGATGCATTAACCTGTTGCCAATACCACGGTTGCGGTATCTTTCTTTTATTGCTATTGTCAGTTCAGGTGTTTCATCATTTACAAAGCCATAACCTTTGTTTTCGTTACTGAATAACCTGCCCCAGATGGAGCCAATAGGTTTTTCACTAATAAAACAAATAATGCCAAAATCCTTTGAATCATTCCAATTTTCAATGTACTTTAATATTTCAGGCAAATCAATAACAGATTTCTCAGAAGGGAACTGGCCGGGTGGTACAAAAATGGCCAGGTAAAGCATTTCCCTCATAAAAGGGTAGTCTGCTGCACTTATTTCTCTGAATTGAATATCCAAAACAGAACTTTATATTTGTTTTCTGTAAATAATTTTTTCCCCGGGTATATCATATATTTCCATTACAAATCCTTCTTCGCTGAGATTATTCTCCTTGATGTAACGGTTCAGTGCCGGATAAACTTTCATGATGCCCATAATGATTGACATTTGGTTTTTGTAGGGAAATTCGGCTACCAGATATTTCTGTTTATCCAGTGTTTTGATGTTATACTTTGGTGTAAGTTGCGCCAGAACTTCAGGCGCAGGGTTTTCCAGGATGTTGCCCACTTCAGCGCGGAGTTTTTCTTTTTCAACTTTCTGTGGATTGTCGTAATAGATACCGAAACCCCTGAAGCATTCCACTTTTTCATCCTTCAGCAGAGTGTAATACATTTTGTCAATTACTTTTCCCACATTTTTATAATCCCCGATATGAGATTCATAAACGAGTACTTCTCCTCCGGTTTCCTGAAAGGAGAATTGAACTTTTTTGAATCCACCCAACCATGTGTAAATGGCCAGTAAAACAAGGGCACTAACAGCGATAATGATCAATACGATTTTCATGTGTTTTTGATTTACTACCGTTATTTTTAGAACGCTGAAGACGCGGATTATACGGATAATCGCTGATAGAAAAAATCCGTGTAAATCCGTTCGATCCGTGTTCGTTTGTTTTCATTTTTTTATATCGAATGACAGTTAGTTTTTCAGGTAATCATTTCCCTTTGCGTCAATAACTTTGTCATGGCTCGGTTTATGGTATGCTTTTTTTGTTTGTTTCTGAAAAACATCAGACAGATTTGAGTAAATTTAGTAAGTTTTTTAATCAGAAAAGCAACCAGCTCGCCGCCAGTCCAAAGATAACACTGTAAATTATTGCTTCCATCTGAATGGTCCAGAAAACTTTGGGTTTTACAAATTCAGGTTTCATATAAATCAACCCTTCAAGGGTGTTGGAGAAAGGGATGGCACTGCAGAAATCGGCATAAACAAACATCAATCCGCCCATGAACAGGAACCGCAATCCAAAGGAAAGATCGCCCACAAATCCAATGATAGGGTAGAGAACAACCGACATAAAAATGGCTCTTACCAGTTGCACAGGGATGATCATTTTGTTTACAATACCGGCATCTTTAGTATCTGACATGTTTCTAAGAAAGGATTGGTAAAGCTGGTCTCTTCCGCCGTAAAGCTTTTTTGAAAATTGATAATTAATGACTCCGGCAATGTAATAGGTAATGGTGTGTATCACAAAAAACAGCAGGGTAAATCTGATGTATTCCATGTTTTTATTTTTAATTAAACAATTTGTCGTATTTGTTTAATGTAAGTATTATGCCAAAGTAAATAAATATCTGAATTATAATTGGTTAATAATTTTGGAGAACTTTTTCTTCATGAAAGGGTGTACGGATATCTACAAAAATGCACGAAAATGCACGTGTTTTTATTTGCATATTGATTAGGCATATTCAGAAAATAATCGATGTGTTTTAGAGATGATATATCCCAAATTGCTTAACTTTGGCAATGAGATTTTAAAATGCTGATAATGACTGATATCCGGATAACATATAAAACCAAAGAACAGTCAAAAGAGGAAAGCCTGCAGGAGACCCTTAAAAGAAAACCGGCTGACAGGTTAATCTTGTTTTTAGAGCTGTCGGAGTTATATCTGAATCTCTATCCTCCCCAAAAACCTGAACCTGATAATAACTTTCACATCTACCCCAATGAGTGACCAGCAAATAATGCCTTTATCTTCCAATGAACTCAAAAGCATAGTTGAAAATTTTATCAAGGCCGCCAATGAGAGTCAATTAAAAATGATACTCATAGGTGGAGGTGCGGTTAATTTTCATGGTGTTCAAAGACATTCTGCCGATATTGATTTCTGGATTGATACCAAGATAGAAAATCTTGATAAACTTAAAACGGTTCTCAAAAAATTAAACTACAAATTTGATGTTTTTCCAAAAGAAGTTTACAAGCAGAAACAAAATATCAGTATTCATATAAGCCCGGTTTTTAAAATTGAACTAATTACCTATCTCAATTTCGGAATTTCATTTTCAGAAGCTTATGAGAAGTCTGAAGTGACTTTTTTAAATAATCAAAAGTTCCTGGAATTGCATATTCTTTCCCACGACGATCTTATTGAATCAAAGTTAAAAGCAGGAAGGCCCAAAGACTATTATGACGTTTTGAGCCTGAGAGAGATTGATAAAAAACGCAGGAAAGAAGAATAAACTTACGCATCAAAAATAAATCCTGTACGTCATCATAGGCATAAATCCCATTTGATAGGATGTGCTTATTTCTTCGGTTTGACTGTTCCAGTTCTGGATGAAAACATTCTGGTGATTGGTTATATTTTGCAGATCCAATGCCCATTCCTGGTTTACAGACCGGCCATTCAACCGGAAAGTGATTCTTCCGTTCAACCTGAAATAATCAGGAAATCTTTCTTCGTAGGCACGATCCCAGAAATACCTTACCCCATCTTCTTCAATTGAACGATCAGCATCAATAGGCATGTAGCGGGTTCCGCCGGCATACACCATTTTTAAATCAACCGACAATAACGATTTACTGCCCAATTGCCACTCATAACCTGATAAGGCATTAAAAACAAAGTTGTTGTTAAAGGCTGAGTTGCGCCATACTCCATCATACCCCCTGTATCCGGCATCGAATATTGATGCAGTAACCAGGTAATAAAAACCTTTTTGCAGGAATTTTTCCAGGGTAAGTTCGATCCCTTTGTTTTCTCCTGTTCCGGTATTTTCCATATAGTCAAATGTCATGTAACCATATCCGCCTCCCTGGCTCAGGAGTGAAAACTCGGGTCTTTGCGATGCAACCGGTACATTATATAAATATTGGTAGTATACCTCTGCTTTGAGTCTGTGTCCCTCGCCCAGCAATCGTTCATAACCTGCAATCAAATGGAGACTGCGAGTAAGGTCAAGGTTTTTATTGGTCATTTTGTAGGTCATGTTAATGGTATCCACCAGGCTTTGACCAAAATAGAGTGCTCTCATCTGGGTCTGGCTGTGCAGTCCTGCACCAAAGTTCAATGATTGCCCCGGCAGGAACTCCCATTTCATTCCCATCCTGGGTTCCAGGGCGTAGCTGTTGTTAAGAAACAGCCATGATGAGTGAAGTCCTGAAGTTACAGAAAACTCATCGGAAAATCGATGTCGCCATTCCGCAAAAGCCCTTATAAAACTCATATTTCCTTCACTGTTAAGATAGTGCTGGTACTGTTCGCGCCTTTGATGATAGTTTTTCCCGTGGTAGCTTACATCGTAAAAATCATAGATCAGGCCAGTGTTGAAATAATTGCGCGAGCTGAATCTGTGGGAATATTTGGTTGAAGCGGTATATTTAACCTCCCACAATCTTTCTGCTACCGAAGGGATATCCATGCTAAAGCTTAAGTCATAAATCTCTGTCGATCCATCAATGCCTGTAACTGCCAAAGTATTTGTGAGCCGGGCATTTTCATTGAAATAATACAAATGATTTATACCCGCAACACCCATGCTGTTGTCGTAGTACAAATCGGTACCCGAAAAACCGTACTGAGCATCATCTTCCTGGCTGTCGAGCATGGAAATATTATTTGTGCCACCAAGTCCGAAAACGGATATACGACCGTTTTTTAAAGGAAAATTCAGTTTAAACGACAGATCTTTATATTTCGGAACGGCAGCCCCTGTGCCAAAATCCATACCTGTAGCACTTAGAACTTCCATTGTACTATATCGAAAATTCACCAGGTAAGATGCTTTATGCTTATTATCCAACGGACCTTCGGCACCCAGTTCAAAACCATTAAATCCTACCTGTCCAAGAAATTCATGCTGCTGATTGTTGCCATTTCGCATGCGTAAATCAAATGCGCCGGCAATTGCGTTACCATATTCAGCAGGGAATGCTCCGGTATAAAAATCGGAATTGGCAAGCAGGTTGTTGTTGAGCATGCTTACTGGGCCACCTGTTGATCCCAATGAGCCGAAGTGATTGGGGTTAGGTATTTCAACTCCTTCCAGGCGCCAGAGCAAGCCCAGGGGTGAGTTGCCACGAATGATTATATCATTTCGCTGATCAGAAACCGAAGAAACTCCGGCGAAATTAGCTGCCATACGAGAAGGATCGCCAAGACTGCCTGCATAACGTTCTGTTTCATCCACCGAAAAAGACCGGGCGCTTACCATGGCCATTTCATTTAAGGGTTGGTCTTTTCGAATTTCCGGGCGAACAACCACATCTTCCAGCAAGTAAACCTGCTCTTCCAGTTTGATATCCAATACCAGTTCGCGACCTGAAACCAATAGAAGATTTCTTAAAGTCAAAGGCTGGTAGCCAACCATACTTACTTTAATATTCAAACGTCCTATCGGCAGGTTTTCAATACGAAAAGTACCGTTGGTATCAGTAGCCGTGCCTCGAAGCGGATCTGAGTGTTCTATAACTACAGTTGCCCCGGGCAAGGGAAGTTCAGTATATGCATCTAATACCCGACCTCGAAATGTTTGAACGGGATTTTGGGCAATGCTTTCATTCAACAAGAAGATATTTGCAAGGACAAATATCATAATTCCATTCAGTAAGAAAAGTTTTATTTTACGCATTTTTCTTGTAAGGTTATGGGTTATTAAACTCCTGGATCTTTTATAATTTGCAGATAAGAAGATTTTTTAACTGTGCTTCATCGCGGAATGTTTTTAATTACTTTAAGCAACATAAATTTCAGCGCATTTCTGTTCCATGATGTTTGATTAAAGTTTCCGATAATCCACGACTCAGATTCAGGATGAAAAAACATAAATGCGCCTGTTGCGCCTGCAACACCCCAGCAATTGAGTGAAGAGGGCATTAAAACAGGAACCGTTTTGAATTGCCATATTCCATATCCGTAATCAATTCCCATCCCAAACCGGGCTTTGTCAATTTTCATCTTTTCAAGGGTTTCGGGTGTAACGATCTGGCATTTTACCAATGCTTTCATAAACCTGAGAAGATCTTCAACAGTAGCAACAACAACACCTCCGGCATAATCAAGCGCAGCAAATCTTTTGTTATCGTTCAAACGATGTTTTTTATGGAAAAAATCTGCCATCGGATAAATGGAAGCCACAGAAGGTTCTGAAGCATGAAGCATCCAGGAGTTTTTCATGCCCAGCGGTTCAAAGAAATAAAATCTCAGTGCATCATGAAATGACATACCTGTGATCTTTTCAACAATTAAACCAAGTAAATGATAATTGGTATCGGTATATTTGAATCCTTTGCCGGGGGCGAAGGCCGGTTTTGCATGGCTTTTTGTCCATTCAATCAGTTCCTGCGGACTCATAATAATTTCAGGATCATTAATAGCAGAATCAAGCAAGGGCCAGAAATTATCAGGCAAACCCGAGGTGTGATTCAGTAAATGCCTGATCTGTATTTCTCCGGAATACTCCTTACCTCTGTAAACATGCAAACCTTTCATTACCTGCGGTTCAAGAAATTTACCGATTGGATCATTAAAGGATAGTTCACCATTTTCGTAAAGAATAGCTATAAGGGTTGATGTAAAGAGTTTGCCTACACTTGCCATGTATAAGGGCTGATCAGGGTGGGCTGCCATGCTTCCTGTAAACCCTTCTGCAAGTTTAAGATGTATATTATGTTTGTTGGAATGAACCAGCAGGTAAGCATTTTTTAGTTCTTTGCTGTTTTTTACCTGTGTGCGGAATTCCTTCTCTATTTTCCTCAGTTCTTTTTCCATAATGCTTTTTTTTTGGATCAGGCAAAAAAGTTTAATTAAACTTTTATTTATGCCTGATAGTGAATGTTATGCTTTATAAGATACTTGAAAAACTATGCCAATAAATGTAACAAACACAATAACAGTGCTCTATGGGGTTTTTAAAACTCTATCAGGTGAGATTTTTGTTCATTTTTGTAAGAAATATGTACGATAATGTACAATTTGCAGCCGGTTTCCATTTAATTTAAACTGGAAGCTTCCCTAAAAAGGGAATATTCTGTTAAAAATAACATATATATCAAAAAAAAACATATATTTGCTCTATAAATCCATAAAACCCCAAAGCCATGAAAAGACAATTACTCCTTGCATTTTGCAGTTTGTTAATGGTCCTGGTGGTGAAAGGGCAAAACTACCAGACAGTAAACCCCGATGTTATTTCCAGCTTTTTGAATGAAAACAATTATGTTAGTTTTATCAGGATCGATTCCACCGGTTATGAAAACAGCCTGATCTTATATCCTTTTTCAGTAAACCAGATGCTATTCGATAATTGTTTCTCACCCCGGGCCGGTTCATGGATCGGATCGGAAATAATTATTGATGATAATGGTTACAACATATTCCTCAATCATCAGCAGGATTCAGTTAAAATCAACACCCTGGCAGTGGAAGGGGAGGCCTGGATTGCCTATGGACATCCCGGACAGTTGCATATTGTTGCTTCGGTTATTGAACATGGTATTGAAGAGTTCCTGGGATTGACAGATTCGGTTAAGGTAATTGCATTCCAGACATACAACTCCGATGGCGAACCAGCAGAATTGGAAGTAAATGATTTGCAGGTGAAAATCAGTAAAAACTACGGTTTTGTAAAAACGCTGAGTTTTTACTACTTTCCTGAAATGAATTCATTGTACGGTTTATTAACGGAGCTGACCCTGGCAGGGCTTTCTGAACCAGAAACCGGAGTGCAGAATTTTACATGGTTTGATGTTCATGATTTTCAGCCCGGTGATGTGTTGCATGTTCTCAGAAATGACGGAACATGGATAGGAGAAGAAGACGGTTATTTTCAAATTACAGAAACACGAAAAGTATATGAATATCTTGAGCGCAATGACTATAATGACTCCATTGAGTACATTTATTCACTAACACAAATGGTACTTAAACCATGGAATGATAGTATTGAAGTGACAGAAGACACCGTTTCCGAAGTAATTAAACCATACCCCGGATTCGACAAACTACCTGGTGAGCCCATTTTTGAAGAATATTCGCAGGATAATATAACTACCTATGAGTATTTCACTATGACTGCAGGCGAGCATCTTATAAAAACTTTTTCAAATTACTGGTTTGAGAGTTCTGGTGAAGATTGTTGGATTTTCATGCATTATGATGGAGTTCCTCTTACAACCTATTATATGAAAGGTCTGGGTGGTCCCTATTATCCTTATCATGCATTATTTGGTAGTTTACTGCATCAGGAACCTGTATACTACGAAAAAGGTAGTGAAAGCTGGGGTGTTCCCCTAGATTTGACAAACGTTCATGAAATTCCAATACCGGAATATGTAAAAGTTTATCCCAACCCGGTAAGAGAAATTCTTACGGTTCGTATTGACCATCATGGTTCGGAAGGTTACATGCTCAGGTTATTTGATACCAACAGCCGATTGGTTAAAACCAGGGAAATGCAACCCGGTGATAATGTGCTAAATGTTTCGCACCTGACACCCGGATTATATTTTATGACCATCAGCAACAGAGAGGGTATCATGCAAGCCCGGAAGATCCTGGTGCAATAGTTTTCGGGTTTTAAATGAGAAATCTTTTAGTGGTTTCAGGCATAAATCAACAAATAGGTCACAATGATCATCAATACGACGATCTTTTCAATAATCCTGCTTTTTATGGTTTCAGGATCTTTTGAAGCGGTGGTTGAAGTTGTTTTCATGGTTTGAACAGTTTGCAATTATGGTGTTAATCATAAAAAAACATGCCGAAAGATATAATAATCATTATATCAGAAAGTTAAGTTTAGATTTAATGCTGTGAAGTAAACTGATTCTGTCCAAAAGAGAACAAATGTGTCCGAAAAAGTACAGGTAAAACCGGGGTATGGCGAAGTAAATTTAATTAAATGATTCTGCCCTTATATTGTTCCTGCAGGTATTTCTCCGTTTTTTTAAAGTAAGACTCATCAAGGCTGAAGATGGTAATACTTAGCGTGAAATGATCTTCTTTTTCATTTTCAACAATGATCTTTGGCTCTTTTTTTTGTGATGACCACGGCAGTGTAAGTATAGAAATACGCATAGCCTCGATGATTGAGAAGATATCTGTATTTTGATCTGTTGTAATCTTCATCTGAAAATTATGGCTCAGCAGACTTTGTGATGGGTAAGACTTGAGCAAAATATTACCAACAATTTTACTATAGGGGATGGTTACAATTTGTCCGCTGTAATCTTCAATTTCAAGATTTCGCAGTCCCATAGACGTAATTTTTCCTGTAATACCTGCTACAGTTATATGATCATTGATATGATGTGTTTTACTGGTTTTAAAAATTATTCCGGTTGTAATATCTTTTAATGAATACCATGCCAGATAAAGAATTAAAATGATAAAAACCAGGAAAGGGATCAATGTAATCAACTGTCCCCGGTTACCCAGGTATTGTATACTCCATAGCAAGAATATCATCCAGACAATCAACTCTGTAACGGGAAGGTATTTATTAAAAAATTCTACCTGTTGAACCGGGAGTCTGATAAATTGCATCAGGTATCTGAATAGCCTGAAAAAAATAAAAATCAAAGCACCAACCATCAGAAAAACTATGATGGAAAACTGAAATATGTTGAAAGAAGTTGTGTCCATGTGTTTTTTGGGTTGATCGGTTTATGGGTTGATTAGTTTATAAGTTTATGGTTTTTCAGATCGATGAATTTATATGTTTATGATTGGTATTACAGCAGTTCTTTCTCAATAAGCCTTTCCCTTATAAAGGGGTGCAGATTAGGGTTAAGCATGAAAACCCCGGGACTGGGTTCAACTAAAATTGCGGCCCTTTTCAGGTGCATGATCTTTTCCTTTGCCTGCTCAATATCCATGAACATGATGCGCTGAATTTTCTCAAAATTAAGCCTTTTATGCAATATAAACTGAACAAGGAAAATCAGTGTTTCAGCTTTAAGCTTATTAAGAACTGTTGTGTCGGGTCGCCGGGGAGCTTTAATAACCAGATTGTTGTCTTTTACGTCCGTTATTGAAGCCATCCAGGTTTGTAAACTCAGCCCGACATTACCGCGGGTATAATTAAAATACGTATTGAATAGCTGAGCAAAATCCCACGACCGCATTTCATTTTCTTTTTTCCCATTATAGATAAACCTGAGGTTGCCTGATTTATGCCTTTGCATAATGATGTTTTTTAATTCTTCAGCATTAAAAGGATAGCAATCAATGGTGCTCAAAAGCCAGGGATCAATTTTTTTAAATCTGTTAATGCTGTTAAAAGCATGCAGATTTGCAGTAATTATAAAAAACACCCTTGATCCGAATTTTTCAATCAATCCGCAAATTAATTCAATAATGTGCAAACCGTTGGAAGTTTTTTCCCACCATAATTCAAGATCTTCAATTATAATGACAGATTTTTCCGGTATAGAGTTAAGAATTACATCAGCATTGCTGTAAATATCGGTTGCTTTTTTCAATGCAATAAGGAAATCATCGGAAGAAGTTGAACCGGTAAATGGGGGTTGTATTACAAAAACCGAACGGGAAGAAAGGTATCTATGACAAATAAAGTTTGCCATAAATGTTTTTCCTGAATTATGTTCTCCTCTGATCAGCAGGGCACCGCTATGGCCTTTTTCCTGCCTTAAAATAGTTTTCTGAGCTTCTTCCAACTCCCGGGGTTTGCCATGCCAGAAATCCATGAAGTAATTATTCTTGCGCAGAAATAGTTGCTGGTAATAGGGGGGGACCTTCGCAAGTATATGATCCTTTGCCGAAACTTCTTCATTAAGTGCATGCAGGCGGCTTACCGGAAAGTAATCTTCATTTTGATAGCCCTTCGTCTGGTAGGCATAAACCATCCTTTTACTGCGGTCGAACCAGATCTTTACAAGTTTTTTTCTCAGGAAATCATAACCCTTGTTAAACTGTAGTTTAGCCCAGTTTACTTTTTGTTTTTCTGCTTCCTTGCTTTTTACAAAATGTCTCATGTTTTCGGCAATCTTCAGGAAAACCGGTATGCTGAACTGTCTTGATATTTTGTTAAGCATGGCCTGAAGTTTATCATCAAAAGCAAGGGTTTCATTTTGAAGAGTGCTTATCACCCGGTCAATTCTTTGTTTTTGTTCTGTAAAGAAATCTTCTGTGGGAAGTTGTCCGGGATCTTCATTATCACCGGTAAGGGTGAATTTTATCAACTGGGCAGTTTCCGTAATATTCTGTTCTGATTCTTCAAGTTTATCTGAATAGTTTTTTAAAAATTGCTGAAAAGGTGTTACCAGATCACTTTGTATTATGAAGTGCAGAAGCCTTGAAACTTCTATGATTTCAGTATCAGGAAAACCCGACTGTAGAGATGCCATATCAGTATGCGACTTGTTTTTAATAAGGCGGGTATTTGACGGAATCCTGCTAATTGCATTGCTGATCTTCTCAAGAGTAAAGTCTTCAATATCTTTTATTCTGCGGTGCAGGTCTTTTCCTGGCATTAATGAGAAATCCGGTTCAGGTGGAAGTTGACCACTTGCAATATTTTCTAACGATTTTTCAGCAAATGCAGTTATTTGTAAAGAAAGATCCAGACACGGTATCCTCTTTTTTCCCCGGCTAAGTTTTTGTAACTCAGAATTTGCCCTTCTCATGAAATGCCATGATTTATAATCTACGGCTGATAAGGTAAGTTCAAGCTGGTCATGGTTGACTTGCAGTTTCTGGTTTTCTTTCCATATAGATGGCCACAATTCCATTTCCCTGATCTGATACTTACGTATTTTTAAAGCTGGTTTTTGTTTGCCAATAATTGAATTTACATATGGGTGTTCCAATGTATTGCAAATGGCTTGTATACTGCTGATGTTTTCTTCTTCAGCTATTTTGAAGAGTTCATCTTCGGATTGGGTCAGAAAAATATGCAAGCTGTTAAAATTGTTCTCAACTTTTTCTTTTTCTTCTAAAAGTATCTCTGGGGAAAAGGTATTGTTTTCCAACGCAGTTTCGATAATCTGCAGGCTGTCGCGAAACTGATTAAATGTATTTTGCTGTTCGATGAGATATTGAAGGCTTATACTGCTGAATTTTTGCCATACTTTACGATTTATCAAATGCCAGGTGTTTGGGTAGAATTTCCTGATAAGCTTACGGATATAAATCTTTTGTTTTGCTTTTTCTTTTTCGATATTTCGTTTTCTCCATTTGTATAACTTCAGAGAGAGGGCATCATTTTTATTTGGTGCAATTTCTTCTTTGTTCAGGTTTAGTGTCAGCTTATCAGGTATTTCCGACAGTAAATTTTCAAATTTTTCTGTGAGACCACTGAATGAGATTTCAAGATTTTTTTCTTGCTCATCAAGCAGATTATTACCCAGACCGGTTAAAATTTGCTCGTAGCGAATAAAAGAATTGTTGATAAGCTTGTATAATACAGATAAGCGGTATTTATCCTGTTCAGGATTTTGCTCCTTCAGTATCTTTTTCTCTATAATATTGAAAGTGGTATTAACTCTGCTTAAGGCGCTGTTTAATATATCAGTGTATTGCTCAAAGATTTTTCCAAAAACCTTGCTTCTTAATTCATAATTCATGGTTCGGATATCTTCGTGCAATTTTTTAGCAAACACTTCTGCTTCCTTTTTATCAGGCCATTTTATGCTAACTTCTAATTCATTTTGTGTTGATGCTATCATATCTCTGGAAAGTTTGCCTGCAGGCTTTGCAGTTAATCCGATATTTAAACGTTTAAACTGTGTAGATGCTTTGATGAGAACAACAGTTCCCAGATCGTTGCATAGAGCATGTGTTTGCTCAACAAATTCTATTTCTTTACCATCCTCAATCTCGGGCACACCCAGAAAAATAATATCACTCTCCGATGATTCTACCCGTATAATGTCAAAGAAAGGCTTTTTTTCTATCTCGTTATTAATAATATTGATTTCAGCATTTACCCTCAGGTTATCCAGTACCTCCCTGGCAAAGTTGAAAATGTTATCGCGTTCGTCGTTTACCGGGTTTTCAATCATTAACCTGGTTTTACTATCTTTCCATTCATTGGAAAGCCAGAGAAATTTCACCAGATTGATGGCAAGGTTGCCATTATTGCCTGAACCTCTCCACCAGATATCAATTGTTTTCCTTTTGCCGAATCCCTTTTCCATATCATAATCCATCAAAAGGATATTATGATCCATGTTTATGATTTGTTTGATCAATTTGGCAAACTTATCTTTTTCGGTGTTACTTCGTGTCCAGCCCATAAGAACCGTATTGGGTTCAACGCCTGCAAAACCATAAGTTTGTGCAAGGTTCTCTATTCCTTCATAAATATCGGTGCATGGATATACCCTTGTAAAAATTCCTTTTTTGGCAGAACTCTCAGGTGTGATTACATTTTGCCTGAAACGTGATTGAATTTTCTGGCCCGGAGTAACTTTTTCCAGGTTTATGATGGTAAGCAAACCATGATTTGAAATAAGCGCTTTGCCCAGTTCAATGAGCTTTTCCCTTGTATTTGGATTGCCGCTGAAAAGTATGATATTGGGCTTCCAGTTGCGTTCTTCAATGCCTTTTGCATTCATTTTAAAAAGCGAATGTCTTACAATGTTTGACCAAACGCTTTGCCATACATCATCCTGATCAGATCTTTGTTCTCTTTTTTTCATCAGGAACCATGTTACCCAGATTAGTATAAATGCAACAAACATAGCAACCACATCAATCTGTATCATAACAATAATACTGGCTGCAAATCCAATCCAGCCTACCCATCCCGGTACCCTGAAATAAGGTCTGAAATCAGTGCTTGCCCATTTTTCAAGCGCAAAAGCAAGGTTGATAAAACCATAGGCAGCAATAAAAAACATTGATACAACCCTTGCAATAGTATTCAGGTCGCCAATAAGAATTCCTCCTGCTGCAATGATAAAAGTCAGTATTATGGCAACCCTGGGTTCATTATTAATCCCAAAGCCTTTACTCAGATAGGAAGGTGCCAGTTTGTCTTTTGCCACGGCCTGAATGATACGGGGTCCGCCTAAGATACCACCCAGTGCTGAAGACAATGTAGCACCCCAGATACCTGCCAGAACCAGGACAGATACCATGGCAATTTTCTGCAAAAATGCAGCATCAGTCAGTAATAATTCACGATCAACAAAAATTGCAAAGCTGGCTGCCAGGGCGAGATAAACTATCAATCCCGTAAAAATAGAAAGCATGGTGCCTCTGGGGATCGATGAGCGAGGGTTCTTTAAGTCACCCGACATGGAAACCCCAACCGTAAAACCTGTTACAGCAGGAAAAAATACAGCAAACAGAACATCCATTGACGGGGCAGTTGCTGAAGGGCTTACAGAAATATTTGCCGGATGAAAACCGGTATTTATGAACATGCCTGCTATTATGGAAATCAATGATAATGCTATGGCCGTTAGTACAAAATATTGCAACTTAATGGCCAAAGAAGTACTGATAAATGCTATTGCTACCAGTATAAAAAGAACTGAAATACCAAGTATCCTGTAAGATGCAGGGTTTTGTTCCAGTCCGGAGAGTTCGCGTATGATATCAACCGAAAGAAAGCTTTCAGAAAAACCCACAATATACAATGCAATACTCAGGGCCATTGCAATAAAAATAGTTACACCAATGGCACCTCCGATTGAAAGACCCAGACTTCGCGAAAGCATATAATAAATTCCACCGGCCCTGATTTTTTTATCCGTAGCAATGGAAGAAAGACTCAAACCAGTTGTTATAGAAATAATATGGGCAATTAATATAATACCTATAGCATATACTAATCCTGCCTGTCCTACTACCCAGCCTAACCTGAGGTACATGATAACACCAAGGATCGTTAATAGAGAAGGTGTGAATACACCTCCGAAAGTTCCGAATTTCCGTGCTTTAGCCATCCTTTAATTATAAAAAAAATGCCTTCTGTTTGAGCAAATATAATTAAAACCACTGATAAAATTTTGGTTCAGGTGTAATCATATGTTTCATGATCAGGATTTACGGGTAAGAAAATCAGAATACAGAATTTTCCGGAGAGAATAGCTTTGTATCTTTTTACTCCATGGGGTAATATACGTATTCACCCAAAAGAGTACCATCATTTTGTTTAGTTTTTTCAACATGCATTTTTACGGGTGTAAGATCAATAAAAAACCAGATTTCACCGGATTGTTCCAGTAAAATACTTCTTGAGCTTCTGATAGTCCAGAAATCTGTTCGGGCCGGGCCAATGGTAACGTAACCCTCGGGGTAAAAAATGGTGGGAGCATCAAGATCTGGTACCGTCATATCCTGCGGGGGTCTTATCATCTGGGGTATACCCCATTGAGTATTCGTAAGATCATCAATTTCAAATGCAAACTCAGGGTCATCTTTACAGGATGACAAAATCAGAGTTGTAAAAAGAATTAAAATTTTAATTGCTGAATTTTTAATGGAAAACATGATTGTGATCTTTCAGGAATGTAAAAAATGTAGCTTTTTGCCAAATTAACAGATCTCAGTTTAACAAATTTAGCAATATTTCGAATGATATTCACAGCAGATCTGTTGTTTAACTACCTGTCTACTACCATTATTTCAACCCTTCTGTTTCTTCTTCTGTTCTCTTCCGTATCATTAGGAGCAACAGGTCTTGAATCTCTCAGCCCGGTAAACTCAATATTGCTGAATCCGTTCTGAACCATATAACGCATCACTGCTTCAGCTCTTCTTGCTGATAGTTCGGGGTTATCCAGGGTTTCTATAGCATCGGAATGACCTTCAATGCGTATTCTTACATTGGGGTTTTGTTTGAGTTGGGTGATAAGTCTGTCAAGCTCAGGTAAGGCTTCTGTTGGAATTTCATCGCTTCCAGGACTGAATCTCAAGTTATTAATCGGGAAACGTGCACCAATAGTAATGGCTTCCAGAAGAATATCCCTTTCAGCTTCCTGTATCGTCAGGTATTGCTCAAGGATAAGTCTTTGTGAATGCATCCAGTAACCACTGGCAGAAACAAGTAACATGTATTCTTCACCTGTTACAAAAGTGGTATTGTACATTCCGGTTTGTCGGTTTGTAACAGTTTGAGCAACAGTGCTTCCGGTGTTATTATTGTAAACTTCAACTTGTGCCCTGATGGGTTGCAGGGTTGAAGCATCCCTTACCGTACCGCTCAGGTTGGTTCTACCAACATGCCTGATCTCTGTTTCCAGTTCTGATACAGTGGGGGTAAATTCAATCTGACGACGTATTTCATCAAAAACAAAATTTACCTCGAACTGCTTAAATCCGTTAAGATTGGCCCTGAAGTCATTTTGCCTGAGATTGAAATGATCTCTGAAAATATTATTTATTGTTACCACATAACTGTCAACACTGGGAACATACATCTCAAACTCACCGTTGCCATCGGTTAGAGTTGATGTTTCACGACCTTTACTGTCAATAGCAGTTATTTTAATGTTACTAACATCAATTCTTCCAAGATTGGAAAGTCTGCTGCGGTTCATAATAACCTTTCCAAATATCTTATTACGCTCAAGATATGGAACGATCAGAGTATGATCACCTGTAAGGTTTACGATAAATTCGTTTTTGTCAGGGAAATACTTATCCTGATCTTTTCCGATATTTTCAAGCTCGATCAGGTAAACGCCCCTGGGCAGGTTTTCATAGGTTATTGTGCCATCCATACTAGTTTGAAGTTTTGCAGATACCATTCTGCCTGCTACTTCATAATCCACTCCGTACTGGCTGTATTTGGCCGGGTCAATACTGGTAATGCTTACCAATATATCTTTTATGCCGGGTTCATTGAAATCTCTTATCAGGTTTCCGTTCAGATCTTTAAACAAATCTACTGTCAGGTCATAGTATTTCACCCGTGGCTGGTTCCAGTTAAATTCCTTTCGCACCCTGACTTCGAAATAGTTATTGCTGTATTGATAGTTTTCTTCTGTAAGAAGGTCAGTTGTTACCTGGTAGCTGAAAGTATTTAAAAGACTTATGGTATAGTCGTTTCTTAAAAATATATCAAGCTGGTTGTTTAGATTTAACCGGCTTGTTTTAAAAGCAAAATCGTGAAGAAAGCTGAATTTTGAACTGAGTTTTACCTGATCCTTAAAAAGGAATCTTTCCAGGTAAGGCATAATGCGAACGGAATGTGATTCTATATTATAATAAAACTGCGACAATTCCTGATTAACAGAATAAGGCCCATAGAAATAATTTAAATAAGTACCCCAGTAATTCCTTCTGAGATTGAGACTGAGATGGCTGCTGAACATATTATCAGGTCCCTTTCTTTGTTCAAAATTGTATTGTTCAGGATCTGGTAATGAGTAGTCGGTTACAAATGTATAGCCAAAAGTTACGCTCGGACTGAACGTTAATCCGTTATCATCGCTAATTCGTGTACCTACGTTAAGTTTTGCAGAATTAGTTACAAAAGGATTTATATCATTGTAAAACAGAAATACATTGGTTGCTTTTCTTTCGTATACAGGGCCGGCATAAAGTAAAAAACCCCTGTCAAGATACTTGCGACCAATAAGGTTTACCATGCGATTGTCAACAAATCTGTCGGATCGGATTCCTTCTGATGACTCAAGCAAAGGTTTATATTTTTGATCATTTATGTTGAAATCTAGTTCGAAGTCATTTTCAAAAGGATGAAAAACCCTTGCCGTAAGGTTATGTCTGCCCGAATATTGCCCGTAATAATTACTTGAGCCGAATTGTTCTCTTATTCTTACATTAGTATTATTGAACCGTCCGCTATATTCAAGGTTAAATCCATAACCTATCAGATTGGTATTGTTAAGGTTATAAGTAACATTGCTTACACCGATATCGGCCCTGAGGGTATGCTTTGCAGCAATTCTGAATAAGGCTTTTACTCCTCCCAGAATGGCCTGGTTGTCAAATATTCTGTTTTCACTGTATGCAAAACGGGTATCCATATTGATGCCCGAATATCTTTCTTCAAAAATTGCCCCAACATTTCTGATGGGGCGAAATGGATTTTCACTGGCCAGTGCAGTGAAGCGAAATCGGTCTGTTAATCTGTAACTGAATTCACCTCCTTTTCCCCCACCATATTTTAGTTGCAATCCGGTTACATCACCTATTGCAAGGTTCATACGGGGAGTGTTAAACGCCAGTCTTGTCCGGCTGTATCTGAATATCTCACTGATGGGCCCTGACCCGTATCGGTAAAAGATATAGTTGATGTCTCTTTTTCGTGGTAGAAGTATATTTCCCCTTACACCACCTGCAAGGATTGTAGGTTGTTCACTCAAAAGATTCTGTGCAGCTATTTCTGCAATAAGTATCTTTTCTGATTCAGGGATTGGGAATTTAAAATGATTATCCAGTAAGCTGAACCAGAAGGATGTACTGAATGATCTTTCTTCTGTAAAACCAGTCAGATCAATGCGGTATAGGCTGCCATTAACCAGGTTATGATTTTCTACCATGCTAACAGGCAAAGAAATAATGGTGTCGCTTCTTGCAGGCACCACCAAGTCCATATTGAAAAGGTTCTCTCTTTCGTTTTCAATGGCAATATTGCCTGTTGACCGAAAACTCAGATACACCAGTTCATTGACATTTCCTCTGTTGTTCAAACGAAAGATCAGTTCACTTTTACCTGATTGCTGATCAAAGTAACCTACCCGTGTGAGCGGACGAAAGAGTAAGTCAGAGTTTCTTGGAATCTTTATAAAGCAATAGGCATTGGTAAGTGTTTCTCCTGACCGACGGTTTATGGCAGCAATAACCGAGTAACCAATTTCTCCCTCCACCATTTTAGATGGAGCCGCCCGCATGGGTATGATAACCGAATCACCGGGCTCAATAAGAAAGTTACGGTTCTCCATGGCCATAAGAGACCATCCGGTTGGTACATTGATTTCAACTGTAACTTCCTCAATGCGTTCACCTTGATTTTCAACGATAAGAACATTAAAAAATGTTGATTCAGGCTCAATGATAAGGTTTTCCTGCTTAAAATGTGCAGTTATAAAGGGTGCTGTTTGATCGAAACCATTGAAATCCTGGGCTTTGGATTCAAAAACACATGAAATCAAAACCAACAGAAAAATCGCATATGTTGAAAAAAACTTCATGTAGTTTCGCACCCTCTTTAATCAGATTTTATATCAAAATATATCTGTACAAAATAATAGTCAGGATTTTCTCCGAGTAAGCTATTACCGGGATCGGTCCCAATATTGTAACTAATTAATATTTCAAATTCTCCCGAACCCAATCCAGTTACTAAAGTTTGCGGGCCGTTACTCAGTTGGTTAATGGGGAAATAATTCAGTGATTCTGCAGCAGGATTATTGGCAATTGCTGTTATAGATATATAGCCAAGGTCAAGGTCATTGCCATAGTCTCCCGGAATGGTCGGATCACTTGCCAATACTTCAAGTCTCCAACTCTCTGCTGCACCCAGATCTTCAATTAATATTGAGAACCGGGTCCAGTTATTAAGCTCCATGCCCTCATTGTACTTTTTGAGTGAGTTGATATGGAAAGGTACAGAGCCCCCACTTTCTAACCTGATAGTTCCCGTGGGTTGAGAGAATACATTAACCTGGCAGAAAATGAGTAAACAAAAAGTCAGAAAAAACAAATTACCATGCTTTGGCATTGAGCTGTTTTTTGCATCATTATATTGATCCGGGAAGAAAACAAAAGATAATTCTCAGGTGTCCCCGGCACCCGAGAATTATATAAACAATCTTTTATTAATTAGCGGGCTGCAGAACCAAGAATACATTGGTTGCATAACGGTCAGCAGCAATTGCCTGCTCAAGCACGCTTTGTGCGTTCATGGTACCTTCACCTGTTCCGCAACGCCAGTGGATGGTGAAATTATTGGCAACAATATCTCCGGCATTGGAAACAGTTCCATTATAGCCTACCAATACGGTTGCAGGGTCAGCGGTAAGTGGAACGGGATTTCCGGGATCGTTGGAAGCAAAGGTCAGGTCGTTGGCAATAGTACCTTCACTGATAACGTGATAACCAATATTGTCAAGAGTCATGGTATTGGCAAAGTTTCCGGCACCACCATCTTCAATAATATCTGTACCTACAAGTGTGGCGTTTTCAGAATACATTATAACATCCCAGTTTACTGAAGATGCAACATTGAATTTTGTTTGATAGGCCGCACTGGTTGCAATACCATTTTGATAGTCATCCAATGTATTGAAATTGAATTCAATATTACCACCGGATGTAACATTCAACCTGAGGATTGAATTAAGTGTTACGGCTACAGGAATAACTGCCCTGTCGTCAATCTGAGCAAAACTTGTTCCGGCGTAGAGGATAAGTCCTGCGAGTAAAAATGTTAGTTTTTTCATAATAGGTGTGATTTAAATTGTTTGGTTAAACAAAAGGTGTTAATTTATCGATTTATAAACATTTTTCGTTGTCAAATATAAAACTAAAATAGAAACCTGATGTAAAAAAAAACAGAAAATCAGGAAAACAGGTAAATAATACAGGCTAATATAGTGGAAATCACCTGTTATTAACCTAATTTAAATCCAATGATCAGCACGTCGTCAATTTGATCTTCCTGTCCTTTCCATTCGTTAAATGTATTTTCAAGGATCTCTTTTTGTTCTTTCATAGGCTTGGTATGAATCTCATATGCCAGTTCCTTGAAGTTTTTGAGCAGGAATTTCCTGCCACGTTCTCCGCCAAACTGATCTATAAAACCATCAGTAAGTATATAAAACCAGGTAGGCTTATCAACCTTAATAAGATGAGATGTATATTTCCTGTCCAGATTCTTTTTCTGTGTACCACCGATGGCAAGCCTGTCGCCTTTGATAATATTTAATTTGTCATTCTGTATGTAAATTACCGGGTTATTTGCACCTGCAAATTCAACAGTCCTGTTTTTTTTGTTAATAACGCATAATGCTATATCCATACCATCCTGGTTATTTCCTTCTTCTTGCTTCAGGGTTCTTCGAACTCCTTTATTGAGCTTCTCAAGTATCCTGTCGGGATGTGATGTTCCCGAGGTTGTTATAGAATCAAGCAGATTATAACCGATCATAGACATAAATGCTCCTGGCACACCATGACCGGTACAGTCAACAGCTGAAATAATAAATTTATCACCTTTGATGGGTAAAAATCCACCGTTTTCTTCCGGAGATATTACCTGCTTTTGTTCGGTATCTGTTAAATCTCTCAGATGAGCTGTTTGGTTGTTGGTCATTTCCCTGAACCAGTAAAAATCACCACTTACCATATCAACCGGTTTAAAGAAAATAAAAGATTCAGGAATGTATTGATTTAAAGTTTCCTGCGGCGGGAACAACGCTTTTTGAATTTCTCTCGCATAACTAATACTTTGAGTAATTCGATAATTTTGTTCTTCGATCTTTACGAATGCAGCCTGAAGTTTTTCCTGGGCCGATTGTATCTGATGATTCTTTATCTCCAACTGCTCATTGGCCTTCTTTTTGGTTTTATACCCCCTGTAAATAATTAAAGCAAGGAAAAGAAAAAGCAATAATCCTCCGGCTGTTGAATAAATAATAAGTTGCTGGAAATTTTGAACTGCTCTTTGCCTTTCTATTTCTGTCTGCGCTAATTCTCTCTCTTGTTCTATACGTTCAATTTCACGCATCTGGCTTTCTGCTCTCAATCGGGATAGCTCAAGTGAGTCCTCCCTTTCCTGCACAATTCTTTTTATTGAATCTTGTTCAAGTTGAAACTGCAGTTCATTGATAATGATCTGTTCACGGCTACGTTCAGCTTCTTCCTGCGATAATTTGGCTTCTACCTGGCTCTGAATATTACTTTCTTCATATTGACCTCTCATATCCTGGCGCGCAAGATATTCTCTTATATCATTATACTTCTTCCGGTATTCTTCGCCTTGTCTTACATTACCAATGCTCATATAACTATTTGATAGTTGATTGTATACGTGAGGCAGAATGGTTTCATAATTGAGTTTAAGAGCAATATCAAGAGCTTCTTCAAGCAGACTGATAGCCTCCCTGTGTTCACTCATTAAACTTTTTACCTGGGCAAGGTCGACCAGTGCAGATGTTATTCCCTGCTGATCATCCAGCTGCCTGCGAATATCCAGTTGTCGGATAAATGCCCGGTTTGCACCATTGATATCTTCAAGATCAAGATGAATCAGACCAATTATACTGTAAATCCTGTGAAGGTTTTCCAGATCATTAATTTGCTGGTAATGGCGTGCAGTACGTTCAAATGATTCGATGGCTTTATCAGGTCTCCCGTTTTCCCAGTAAATATAACTGATCTGGTTCATTGATGCTATAGCTGCACTTACATCATTTCTGTTCAGGTGATAGGATGCCAGTTCCTCCAGCCGTTCAATTCTCTCCTTGTTTGCCTGGTTTAGAGTTCGTAATTGCTGGGCAAAGGTATTTCCCTGGAAAACAAAAAAGAAAAGGAGTAAAATAAAACAAGAAAGTCGATTTGTATTAACTATGGAACAATTATTCATCAAAATGGACTGTTATATAAATATCAAATAAAAAAATGATTATATTTTTTATCAGATTGAATTAACGACAAATTTTGTCAAATATAAGTCATAATTTACACATGATAATAAGCGTTTTACGTAATGTGGCTTAATATGTAATGAAACTGTTATTTTGTTACAGCATTTTATACATAAATAATAAAGTAGGGGTTACACGGTTTTTGTATCGCTTAATATAAGGAGGGTAATAGTTCAGGCCATGACACTTATATATCCTGTGGTAAAAAGTAAAAGTTTTTACCATCATTGCACCTTGTTATTATGTTTTCGAAAAAGATGCTTAACAAATCTTGCAGGCAGTTAAAAATTTTGAGGCAGGTATAATATCAGTGTTACTGGGTTAATGTTATAAAATTTATTGTATATATTTGCCGGGTACATCAAAACTGAAAAGTACAACTTGCAAATCCATTTTACTATGAAGCCACACAAAATTTTTCTCTCGGCAGCCTTATTCCTTTTTATTATTTTCCCATTTGACTTGAAATCACAGGAATTTGAAGTTGCCCCCGTTCGGCTTAATTTTAATATTGAACCGGGCGAATCACAAAATCGAACTGTTACGATAAAGAACCACGCAAATCGTAAGCAAACATTCAGTTTGCGAATGCAGGATTATTTGATTCAGCGCGATGGCAGCATGGAACTGCTTCCTGCAGGGTCAACCCGAAGTTCCATTTCTAACTGGATTAACCTGAACCCAAGCTTTGTAGAGTTACAACCTAATGAGTCAGCAAATATTCAGGTGAATATTCAGGCGCCTACAGAGAATTATTCTGCCAAATGGGGTATTCTTAGTTTCATTACTACAGATGAACAAACAGCTTTTACCGCTGATCTTGATCTTCAAACAGGTATCAGTCTTTCAGGCAGAATTGATATATTCTTGTTTTATAACCCTGCAACCGGTGATCCTGGCAGGGTTGAAATCGGGAATCTCCAGGAAAATCGCCTTGCAGATTCTGAAGATCGTATTTTTACTGTAAATATTGACAATCCCGGTGAAAGGATAGTAAACTGTAAGGTTTTTCTTATTGCATCGGATCTCGAAACGGGTGAAGAGTACAAATTCAGAACAGTAGATGTAGTTTCATACCCGCAAACAGCAAGGGTTGTGGAATTACTATTGCCTCAAACACTGCCAACAGGCCGGTATGCTCTGGCAGCAATACTGGATTATCCGGGAAGTACATCCCTTAAAGGGGCACAAATAATTATAAATGTTGATTAAAATTTTCACAAACAGATTTTTCTTTTTGTTGAAAATATTCACTACCGGTTTATTATTTATCAGCTGGTTTGGGGTTTGTTTATCACAGCCGGTGTATTCTCAAATTCAAAAATTTTCGAGATACTATCCTGATGATCATACTTTGATGGAAGAATTCCAGGGCTATATGTCAGGGTCTGATACCATCAGACATGGTCCATATGTTTTTTATTTTCCCAATGGGAATAAAAGACAAGAGGGCCAGTTTTACAATAATATGATACATGGCGAATGGCATATATTTTACGAATCAGGGCCATTACATCAGATAATTAATTTTTCGGAAAACCAAAGACATGGCAAATATTTATCATATTACCCTGAAGGAAAAATTATGCAGGAGGGTTTGTATTCAAATGGTTTGCTTCAGGGCGGGTTTATTTCCTATTATCCCGATGGAATCATTGAAAGCAAAGTGAATTATTTGCAAGGGATTCAACATGGAGAGAAGAATATCAATTATCCTGATGGTAAACCTTTTCAGGTAATATCTATGAATATGGGGGCTGAAACCGGGCAGTGGTTACAGTTTCATGAAAACGGTGCCATCAATTACAAGGGAAAGAAAATCAATGACCAGTTTTCTGATACATTATGGGTGTTTTATGAAAATGGCAATTTACAAAGGAAGGGTGTATATAAAGAAGGTGTTCTTGATGGTCATTATTTTGCCTGGTATGACAATGGATCAATAATGATTGAAGCCTTTTATGAAAAAGGGCAATTACATGGTGAATTTGTTGAATATTTTGAGAACGGAAACTGGGGTGCCCGTGGAATGTATTTTGAAAACAAAAGAGAAGGAGAGTGGATTTCAAGATATCCGGATAAACGCAGATACACTAAGGGAAAATTTGAAAACAATCTCTTCAGCGGCACATGGATAGTTTATCATGCCAATGGGAATATGAAGCAAAAAGGTGATTATCAGGATGGTAAACCCTCAGGCCAATGGTATTTCTTCAGAGAAAACGGGTCTCTTGAAAAATCGGGTAATTTTTTAAATGGGCTTGAACAGGGTATTTGGGGCTTTTATGATGACTCAGAAGAAAATTTCCCGCAAAAATATTCTTTTTACGTAAACGGCATTAGCCATGGGCCGGTCTGGGATTTTTCGGGTGAAGAAATAAAAAAGACATTTAATTATTCAGGGGAAAAATTGCCTTACTTTTTTGATTATGGATATGGAATAAATGTGAATTCAGAATCGGTCAGGGATTCAAAATCCTCACCGGCTTCCATCATATCCTCATCATCTTCCTGGTAGTGCCATTCAAAAACAACTTTACTGTTGTTTTTTTCGGCAGCTTTTATGACATCAATTAATTCAAGAATCAGTTTTGATGAAGCGGTATTGAAATAATCAAAAGCAAATTTCACATGTGTTGTCGGAGCAGGTTTTAATGAATATTGGGTTAACCACTGTTTAACAGGTTCATAAAAACTCAGCGGGTTCTCAGGTAAAGAACGACCGGAAAATATAAAGGTTCCGTTTGTTGCATTCAATTCAACTTCAGGAGTTTCTGATGTTCCTTCTAATGTTACAAATTCCTTTCCGGATATATCAGGTATCTTCATGCTTAATTCTTTTAACCATTAAAAGTTTTTTCTATTACCCTTTAAATTATACTTTTTAACAGATATTGGGATGCAAAGCTAATTAAAATACTGTGAAATTGTATGTCGGATATTTAAGTTTTGCATTCAGGTATTTAAATCCTTTTTTAAAAACCACTCTAAATGCTTAGTAGAGAAATACAATGATTTGTTCTGCCTTAAAAAAAAACAGGCAAAATTACGGGGTTTTATTATGTGCGTAATTAAGGTAACAAGGAGTATTTTTTTTATATTTACAAAGTATTAATGCAGGTTTTTTACGGGAAAAACTGCCCAAAACTATTAAACCATGAAGACCAAAGCCCAAAAGATCCGTTTAGGCATATTTATCATGATCAGTTCTGTTTTGCTTTTACTGTTGGTAGGTTTTTTTACTGCACGCCGGCTGTTTGAAAGGACAGATACCTATTATGTTGCTTACCACGGTGTTTCAGTTAGCGGACTTGAAACAGGAAGCCCTGTAAAGTATATGGGAATCAACGTGGGAAGTATTTCTGATATTTATATCGATCCAGATGATATTAGCCAGATAATTGTTAAACTTTCTCTTAAACAGGGAACACCTGTTAAAGAAGATGCTACAGCCGATATTATTGCAATGGGGATTACTGGTCTTAAAACCATTGAGATACGCGGAGGAAGTAATGAATCTCCTTTTCTTGAAGAAGAAGGTTTTATTCAACAAGGAACTTCACTTGTTGAAGATATAAGCGGAAGGGCTGAAGTAATTGCTTTTAAGGTAGAAGAGGTTTTAAATAATCTGATTGAATTCTCAAAACCCGAAAACATCCAAAAGATATCGGAAACAGTTGATCAGATTGCCCTTTTAGCCGAAAATGCAAACCAATCTTTTGAACTTATTACTCAAGTAGTGGAAGAAAACAGGGAGGATGTAAGAATGTCGTTCAGTAAAACTTCCAGTATTGCTAATCAGGTAGATTCAACTGCAGCTTCACTTCAGGCTGCTGTTGACAGATTTAACATTATTATGCAGGGAGAAGCCATTGAAGATGTGCTCGGAAATTTAAGAGATGTATCTGTTACTCTGCGAGAGTCGGGTTTAAAAGAATTGGTGGAAAACCTCGCCGCTACTGCAGCACAAACACAGGCATTACTCATTAAGCTTGATACAGATATTGATAAAGGCTCGCAGGATCTTTCAGAAAATCTTATACTATTAAAACATACTCTTGAAAATCTGAATGAAGCATCTCGCCGGATCAGCAATGACCCGTCTATTTTGATCAGGGGTCAAAGGGCTAAAGATATACCCGACCGGAGACTACGTTAAATTTTATTTATTTCTATCATTTAAAGAAACCAATCATGAAAATAAAATTTTTGTTACTTATCATATTTACTGTTTCCCTCATTGGCTGTCGCAGCAGTAAACCGGTGGCACCAACTTTTTATCTGATTGAATTTCCGGCAGACAAAACCACTGATGATGAAGTTAGCGTAACCTTGCCTTTTTCTCTTGAAATACTTGATGTAGATGTACATCCTGCATTTGCCTCCCGTCAGATCGCTTTGCGGGAGAATGAACACGAAATTCGTTATTACTCTCATCATGAATGGGCAGTAAGACCTTCAGAAAGCCTGACAAGATACGTTTATAACTACTTTAGAAATTCAGGGATCTTTAGATATACAGATATGCGTTTCTGGAATGTAATTCCTGATTACAGACTTGTTGTAAAAATTCATAAACTGGAAGTAATTGAAGAGGAAAATGATTATCTTGCCCACCTACACGTTGATTTTGAGTTAATTATGGTTGAGGGGAATATTCTGATAGTTCAGCACGGGGTGAATAAAACCCGGTTGCTTGAAAAAAGAAATCTGAACCTTTTTGCAGGTGCGATAAACGATATGTTTTTCGAAGAACTTTTCTTTTTCAGCAGGAAGATTTTGTATGAATTTTCAGCAGAATAAATAATTGTTTTGCTCATGGGAAAAGCACAAGATGCAAAATATATAGCTTCGGGAAAGGAATTTGTGTATCGTTTTCAGGATAATACGCTTTTTCTTTCCGGAAAACTTTTATTGCCGCAAACTATATGGTTTACCAAAAAGATTCCCCGGGAGATCAGGTCATTCAGGCAAACAAATGTTGTTTTAAATCTTGACGAATTAAAGGATATTGACAGTGCCGGTGTTATGGCTCTTTTCCATCTAAAAGACAAACTTCGTAAGATTGGGATAAGTGCAAGAATTGAAGGAGGAAATCAAGCGATTCAGGAAAAAATTGAGCTTTTTTCTCCCGGCCATTTGCCGGATCATGAGATGCCAGGAAAGAAAGGTTTTTTCGAAAGAACAGGAGAATCAGTGATTCATTTTTTCACTGAATATGTTTTTGGATTTGTTTTACTGGCTGCTGATGTCTTTTACTGGTCTGTTGCTGATATATTCCGGTCACGCTCCCGCCGCGAAGGGGAGATATCCAATCAGGCGGTGCTGATAGGGGTAAACGCTGCGCTGATTGTTATTTTTATGTCTTTTGTCATCGGGCTGGTAATTGCTTTGCAATCATCAGGGCAATTGAAAAACTTTGGGGCAAATATTTATATTGTTGATCTTACCGTAATTTCCATGATGAGCCAGATGGGCCCATTGATTACCGCCATTCTGGTGGCAGGTAGAAGCGGATCATCCATTGCGGCAGAGATAGCAACAATGAAAGTTACAGCAGAATTAAATGCACTCAAGACTATGGGGCTAAATCCTGTTCGGTTTGTGGTTGTGCCAAAACTATATGCCTGTTTGCTTACTATGCCATTTCTCATTATTCTTGCCAATGTATTCGGGATTGTGGGTGGCGGAGTGGCTGCTTATATTTATCTTGACATTACTCCCGAAATATTCTTTAACAGGATGGGTTCGGTTATGCAGAATAAAGACCTTATCACTGCTTTTGTTAAAAGCCAGGTGTATGCCAGTTTAATAGTTCTTACAGGCAGTTTCTTTGGTTTTAGTGTGGTAAGGGGTGCTGAAGGCGTGGGAAAAGTTACTACCAAAGCTGTGGTTGTATCAATTTCGCTGGTTATTTTAGCCGATAGTATACTCGGTCTTTTATTCTATTAATCTATGAATATGGACAAGGAAAAAGTTATTGAAGTAAACGGTCTGGCTGCATCTTTCGAAGATACAAGGGTTTTAACTGACGTATCTTTTAATGCATTTAAAGGTGATATAACCGTTGTGCTGGGGGCAAGTGGTTCGGGTAAAT
>CAYXIT010000004.1:72737-75245 GCA_964465275.1 uncultured Bacteroidales bacterium
CTTGAAATTCGACACCTGACAAAGGTTTACGATGATGGCACTGTGGCGCTGAAGGATGTCAGTTTTACGGTGCCAGATGGTGAGTTTCTGATTGTAATTGGGTTGAGTGGTTCGGGTAAATCAACGGTATTGAATCATTTGCTGGGTTTGCTTCCTGTTGAACAGGGATATGTTTCCGTTTTGGGAAAAGATATTTCAAAAATAACAGAAACTGAGCAACTCAACTTATATTTGCAGATGGGTGTTTTTTACCAAAGCGGAGCATTATTAAACTCGATGACAGTTGGTGAAAATATTGCCTTACCATTGAAACAGCATAGCAGCCTGCCCGATAGTCTGATCAATGAAATTGTTTATATGAAACTGGGTTTGGTCAATCTTCAGCAGGCATTTCATATGTTCCCTTCACAGTTAAGTGGAGGTATGCTCAAACGTGCAGCTCTTGCCAGGGCAATTGTTATGGATCCGCCATTGCTTTTCTGTGATGAACCTGGTGCCGGACTTGATCCCTTATCGCTTGCATCACTTGATAAACTTATTTTAAATCTTCAAAAGCAGCTTGGTATTTCTGTATTAATGGTTACACACGAAGTATCAAGCATTATGAGAATTGCTGACAGGATTGTATTTCTTGAAGATGGTAAAGTTGCTTTTGAAGGAAGCCTGAAGCATGCGCTTGAAACGGATGTTTCATCAGTGCATGATTTCTTTTCTGTAATCAATGAAGCGGAACGCTTTAAATTACCGTAATAAGATATATGTGTTTATGAATTATTTGGCTTTTAATATACTTTTAATAAGTAGATTTCCTCTTCACTGGGAATATTTAAAATGCCAGTAAGAAAAATATCATTAGTTCATATTTTTAAAATCTGGAAAATATTTATTATTTCCAGAATGCTTTCCGAAGTAGTAATAACTGTTTTTTTATAAGTAAAAATTACCGCAACTAACATCTGATTGTAATAGCAGAATGTTGGTTGCGGCAACTTTTAATGTTTCATGTCAACTAAAACCAAATTTCTTCTATTTCTGTATCATGAATTTTTGTTCATAACCTTGAATTCTAATGATGTATATTCCTGCAGGCCAGTTCTGAATGTTTACTTCAAAACTTTCTGCTGATATTTTTTCTCTTAATATATCGCGGCCTGAAACATCTGTGATCACAAAATCGCCGTTAATGTATTCTGGAAATTCGATCCAAATGCGGTCAGATGCAGGATTAGGGAACAATTTGATTTTTTCCGATTCAATTTCATCAACTGCAGTATCATCAAGAACTGAAATATTTACCTGGGAAAATGCAGTATTATCTATTGCATCTGTTACCTGAACAGTAAACTGGTACCCTCCCGGAGCATCAAGGCTGGTGGTTGGATTGGCTTCGTTACTCGTCCAGTCACTGCCGGCAAGATTCCAGTTGTAGGAATAGGGAGGAATACCTTCATTTGCTGTGGGGTCACCGCCAAGAATAAATTCCTCACCGGGAATTACGGTCTGATCATCACCTGCGTCGGCCTCTAACTCATCAAAAACGATCAATGTCATGTCATCTTCTGCGGTATTTCCCTCTGAGTCGGTTACCATAAGAGTAAATGAATATTCTCCTTTCTCATCCATACTTACTTCGGGATTCTGATCATTACTTGACCAATCTGATCCGTCAAGAGTCCATAAATATTCAAATGGAGGCATTCCGCCCTCAGCAAGGTTTTCTCCACCCAGATTGATTGGCACATTTACCTGTACATACATATCATTACCTGCATCAGCAAACAATTCAGTATACACAAAAACGTTCAGTTGTGCTGTTCCTGTTTCACCTTCGCTATCCGTAACTTCAAGGGTAAAAACAAAAGATCCCTCTTCTTCGAATGTAAATGATGGATTTTCTTCATTACTTGTCCAGTCACTGTCAAGCAAACTCCATAGATAGCTGTAAGGTTCTTCCCCGCCCATAACTTCAAGTTCTGCACCCAGGAAGGCTGAGTTATTGATCATTATGTTGAAATCATCCTGTAAGGTGATAATAATCGTACTCATGGGTTTTACCAGTGTAATAAATCTGGCATTTCCCGATGCAATAAGGCCAAGATTTTGATTTTCACGATTTACTTTATACACACCCCCATTTTTGGTAACAAGTATATTCCCATCAGGAAGTTCATGAACACCTCTTAGCGCAGTAACAACATTGTAGTAACCAACCTGGTTGCCCTCACTGTCAAATTCATACAGGCCCGAAGCACCCGAAAAATTGGCTACCAATATATTGCCGTTACCCAACAGCTGCATTTGTTCGGGAAAAGAAAGCCCGGTGGCGAACATTCCAATAAAATTGCCTTCGTTGTCATAACGGTGAATGGCAGCAGAGCCATTGGCGCTCACGAGGTAATCATCAAAATCAGGCCGGTGCAGGATGTCCCATGGTCCATCAAGACCACCGGCACCATTTGTAATGAAATTTCCTATATAGTTTCCTTCTGTATCAAATTCTGCAACTGA
>CAYXIT010000004.1:75363-83470 GCA_964465275.1 uncultured Bacteroidales bacterium
TTCCTGAATCAGTTTTTTCAATTGGTCAGAGATAAAATAGGTCATTCCATTGTAAATAATTTCAATAGGAGTTGAAAGATTTTCTGAATCCGGTGGAAAAAACACAGCATCAATTAATTCACCCGTTTCGGGGTCCAGGGCCATTATTGAATTATCACCACTGTTGGGCACAAGGATGATACCTTCTGCTGGAATTTCCTTTAATGAATGGCCGGCATTGTTCAACCCACTGGTTGATCCATAGGAGTCCTCAGGCTGCTGTATCCCTGAAGTTCCATAGAACTCGGCTTTTTCCTGCAAGGTATTAAAACTCTCAGGTACATTCTGAGCAATAAGAACTACCGGCAAAAGCAGTAAAATAGCTAGCAAGTGATAGTAAATGTTTTTCATGATTTGTGGGTTTGGTTTGTAAATAGTTTGTGAGAAATGCTGTAAAATATTTACAGATGTTCCAGAATTGAATTTTAAATATACAAATACATTGTGAAAAAATGCAAAATTTCTCTATGGAAATGAGTTTGAACCATTAGCTAACTAATTCTGTTTATAATATCTATGATTAAAACACGATACATATCAATAGTTTTTGTTTTTATTGTTTTTATTGATATCATCTCATTAGAAATACAAGCCACAGAAACCCCCAAAGAATTTATTCACAAGCAGAAAATCTCAGCTATCCCGGATACCCTTATTTTGATTGAACGTGAGAAACCTGCTTACAATTTTTTCCCTTTGCTGAATTATGCGCCCGGAATTTTTGCTCATTCAGGGGCCACAAATACAAGCAGGGTAACAATTCGTGGTATTGGTGCCAGGGTACCCTATGCTACCGGCAAGATCCGGGCATATTTCAATAATATTCCGCTTACAAATACTTCAGGGGTTACTTTTATTCAGGATATTGACCCTGCTGTGATTGAAAGTATGGAAATCATCAAGGGCCCTGCCACCAGTGTGTATGGGGCCGGTCTGGGTGGCACGATCACTATTACAGCCCGGCAGCCGGGAGCCAGGCAGACGGGGTTGACCAACACATCACAGGTTGGATCCTTCGGTATGTTTCGCAATTCTTTCGTTGCAGATCTGGCACAGGATAATTTTGCATCGAGCCTGGTGTATAGCCATACCCAAAGCGATGGTTACAGGGAGAACAATGAATTCCGGCGCGATGCCGTCACTTCTGTCTCTCAGTTTAACTGGCGTGATAAAACCCGTTTTACATCTTTGATTACATTTTCTGATCTCACATCGCATATTCCCAGTTCCATTGATAGTGTTTCTTTTGCCGATGACCCGCAGTCTGCAGCAGCTAACTGGCTGAAAACACGTGGTTATGAAGATGCGCAAAGGCTTCTGGGTGGTATTACAGCTTCTCATGATTTTCAACCGGGTTTGCTGGCTGATCTGAGCGTATTTACCATCTGGCACGATGAAAAGGAAATGCGACCATTTGATGTGTTTTATGAAGAAAGATTTACCTTAGGTTCGCGTTTTAAAATGAAAAAAGAACTGGAGTTGGGAAGCACAGATCTCGAAATAACCGGTGGTGGAGAATTGTTTTTTGAAGAATATCTTTACAGTAATCATGAAAATATTGATGGTGAAGGGGTTCAGGGTGAACAGTTCAGTGATAACAAGGAATATGTTAATACCTGGAATGTATTTCTGCAATCAGATGCAGGAATTGGCAACTGGAGTTTTTCAGGAGGTTTAAATGTAAATTTTACATCAAGAGATTACAACGATCTGTTTCGTTCCGGACCAGAAGATCGGTCGGGGGAGTATGATTATGGATTTATCTTTTCACCACGTATCAGCGCCGGTTATCTTTATTACAAACGTAATTCCGTATTTTTAACCCTAAGCCATGGCTTTTCTCCGCCATCACTTTCCGAAACATTAACCCCGGAAGGTTATATTAACCCCGATATCCGTCCCGAGAAAAGCTGGAACCTGGAAATGGGTTTCCGCGGTAATCTGCAGGGAAATCGTATCTTTTATGATGTAAGCATATATCGTATGCAGGTGCAGGATCTCCTTGTGGCTGAAAGGGTAGGAGAAGATGCATGGGTAGGAAAAAATGCCGGTGAGTCCCTGCATCAGGGACTGGAAGCTGAATTGCATTGGATTCTGCTGCAGAATTTCTTTGCTGCTGGGATCTCTGCAAAGGAAATCAGCATAAGGACCAACTATTCCTACAATCATTTTTATTTTACCGATTTTGTGGATTTTGATGACGACTTCTCAGGAAACCAAATCCCCGGTGTGCCTGATCATGTTTTCTATGCCGGATTATATAGCGAACTAGGCGCAGGAGCATACACCATGGCAGGTTTCAGACACGTGGGAAGCATGGCCATGAATGACGCCAACAGCCGTTATACCGATATGTATCAGATTGTGGATTTAACCCTGGGATATAAAAATGAATTTGATTTCCTGCGAAATCTGGATGTGTTTTTGCGCATCAATAACCTTTTCAATACACATTATGCATCAATGATCCTTGTAAATGCACCTTCATTCGGTAACTCACAGCCCAGGTATTACTATCCCGGCTTACCCCGTAATTTTTATCTGGGCTTGCGCCTGACTATCTGATCTCAATAGCAATAAATAAAAAATTCAGTTTTATTGAGTATTTTTCACTTTTTTGATTAAATTGAAGGCACTCCTTTGTTTGTGAAACAATCAAAACTTTTAGCTCGCTACTGTGAAAGAAGGTTTACTCAAAAAGATTGAAGTTTTGTCGGATGCTGCTAAGTATGACGTGTCCTGCTCATCGAGTGGCAGCAGCCGCGCCACTGCTCCCGGGGGTATTGGTACTGTGGCAAAGTCAGGCGTATGTCATTCCTTTACGGAAGATGGGCGGTGTATCTCCCTGCTGAAAATTCTCTTTTCCAATTATTGCATTTATGATTGTGCCTATTGTGTAAACCGCAAATCCAATGATATCAAACGGGCAGCCTTTAAGGTAGAGGAACTGGTTGATCTTACCATAAGTTTTTACCGCAGAAACTATATTGAAGGACTGTTTCTGAGCTCAGGGGTTATGGTTAGCCCCGATTATACCATGGAGCGGTTGATTGCCATTGCCCGTATCTTGCGGGTAGAACATAAATTCAACGGCTATATACACCTGAAAGCCATACCCGGTGCCGGTGAAGAACTGATACAGGAAGCGGGCCTTTACGCTGACCGGCTGAGTGTAAATATTGAAATTCCATCTGAACCCAATTTAAAACTGCTGGCCCCGGAGAAAGATTTTCAAAGTGTACTGAATCCCATGAAGCAGATCTATGGTGGAATCGTCAACAACAAAGAAGAACGAAAAAAATACCGCAAAGCTCCCCGGTTTGTTCCCGCGGGGCAAAGCACACAGTTGATAGTTGGTGCAAGTCCTGAACCGGATTTTCAGATATTAAAGCTTGCATCGGGGTTTTACAATGAACAAAAATTAAAAAGGGTTTATTATTCGGGTTATATGCCGGTGAATGCAGGTGATAACCGTTTGCCTGCGCTTAAGCAACCACCGCTTGTAAGAGAGAACCGGCTTTATCAGGCTGACTGGCTTATGCGTTTTTATGAATTCAGTTACGATGAAATTCTGGATGAGGAACATCCTGTCCTGGATTTGAATATGGATCCCAAACTGGCATGGGCTTTGCGAAACCCGCAGTTTTTCCCGGTTGATCTGAATTCTGCTCCTTATGAGATGATATTGCGTATACCTGGCATTGGTGTAAGATCAGCAAAGCTGATCATGGCTAACCGGAAATTCGGAAAGATTTCATTTTTGCATCTAAAACGAATGGGCGTAGCACTTAACCGGGCAAAGTACTTCATACTTTGTCGCGAACTTCCGGAAAAAGGATACCGGTTTCAACCTGACCAGGTGAAGAGAAAACTGGTCAGATCGAAACAAAATACCGGTTTACAATTAAGTTTATTTGAATAACGGGTAAACTATTGCATCCCCAAATATTTAAAGGCTTCATAAATAAGGAAAGCCGGCCATACAATAGCCTTTAAAAAACCAAGCACTCCAACCCAGAATCCGGTTGCCTGCGAAATGAAATAAATGGCTGCACCAATAAAACCTAAGCCATAAACTGCTCCTGATGGGGCATTGCTGTGAACTTCTTTTTTCATCTTTTACGTTTTTTAGTGGAAAGTAATTGTGAATTTCTTATGTGATTAATGTTCTATCCTGGACGAACCCCTGAATTCATTGAAATTTCTTTTAAATATGCCGGATAATTGGTAAATTACAATAGATGTTTACAGGGAATTTTTATGAATATGAATCCAGGATTTAACACATTAAAATTATGAAAGAGTTTTTAGAAAACAATGAATTTCAACAAATTCTGAAAAAAACAGAAAAGTTTTCCAACGGGAAAAAAAGATTTTCTGATATTGAAGACAGGCAGGGCAATCAATATGTTGACCTGGTGCAGGAAGGAGGAGGCGTTTTGGGAGTAGCACTGGTAGGCTATACATATGTGCTCGAACATGCGGGAATTCGTTTCTTCAGTCTTGCAGGTACATCAGCCGGAGCAATTAATACCATGATGCTGGCAGGGCTGGGACCGGTTGAACAGGCAAAATCTGAGAAGATCCTTAATATACTCAGCAATAAGAACCTTTTTGATCTGGTGGATGGCGAGCGGCCGGTGAAGATGCTTATTAAAAGGCTTATTAGAGGGGAGGCCGGCATTGGATGGTTGATTGCCCGAAATGCAATCAGGTTTTATAATATTCTTACCCGTAATCTGGGACTGAATCCGGGGAAGGATTTTCGTAAATGGATATCTGCCGAATTGGTTAAAAACAATATTTCTACCATGGGCGATTTGGCACGTTTGCGCGGGAAACTACCCGATGGGCTCAAAAATGTTACGGAAGGAGGTACCGAAGGAATGCTTCCCAAACTGGCAATTATTGCAGCTGATATAACTACTCACAGCAAAATTGAATTTCCCAGAATGACAGAATTGTTTTTTGAGAAGCCCAATGAAGTATCGCCGGCTGAAGTGGTGAGAAGTTCTATGTCCATACCCCTTTTTTTTGAACCGGTAACATGGAAAAATATTCCTAATGCAGGCAAAACACAAGAAAAAGCCTGGATAGAACATTGCCGGTATTTCGGACCGATACCTCCTGAAGTTACATTTGTCGATGGAGGCCTGCTTTCAAACTTTCCCATTAATGTTTTCCACCGAATGGATGCAGGTGTGCCTCGTATGCCCACTTTTGGAGTAAGGCTTAGTACTTATCGACAGGACTATTCCGAAATAAAAGGACTGAAATCAATGACAGGCGCCATGATAAGTACCATGCGCCAGATTCATGATTATGATTTCCTGAGACGTAATCCCGATTATTCACAACTGATCTGTCATATTGATGCAGATAAGGATTTTAACTGGCTTGATTTTGAGATCAGCCGCGATGAACAGGTAAAAATGTTTGTGCTGGGTGCAAGGCGGGCACTAAAGTTCCTTGAATCTTTTGATTGGGAGAAGTACAAGGAAACAAGGAGAAGACTTGCAGTTGTATGATAAGAAAGAAGGCCACATATGAGCGGCCTTCTTTCAAAACTAAAATAAAACTATATTGAGAGAAATAAAAAATCTGCTTACTCTCAGAAAGATTTGCTTCTCAGCTCTGAATAAATATTATTTATTGCCTATTGAAATCTTTGTATTGTAAAGACCTTTATCCGTTTTCACTCTGAAAATATAAATTCCGGTTGGAACATCGTTTATTGTTAAAATTGTATTCCTGGATTGTGGTCTTTTTGACAAAATAATTTTACCTGTTAGATCATACATCAGGATTTCTTCTATCAATCCATCAGCTAATATTTCAACTTTTTCATATGCAGGATTGGGAAAAATATTTACGGACATATCTGTATATTCATTTATGCCTGTATTGTCAATATTAAGCTGGATATCTAACTCGAGGTTATGATCAGTAATAGTAATTACCCCTTCTTCAGGGAAATATCCGTCATGCATTACTAAATAATCATAAGTACCAGGCTGGATTCCGTCAAATGTATAATCTCCGGGGTCATTTGTTTGTTCTGCAAGAGTTATGATCGCATCTGAAATAGGTTCCTGATCTGCACACATTACGCTGAAAACAACTGAATATACTTCATATGGCATATGTATGTCAATTTCCACATCCTGGTCTTCAATTATAATTTCACCCTCTATCGATTGAAATCCTTCCCTTGAAATGATATAATTGTATGTTCCCTGCAATATTCCTTCGAACGTATAATCTCCAGGCTCATTTTGATGTTCATCCAGCGAAATTACTGCATCAGTGATAGGTTCATTATCTTCCGTCATTACGTTAAATGTAACACTGAATTCCGGAATCATTTCTTCATACATAATGTAAATGTTAGGTTCCCACATACCAAGATTGAGCATTGCAATCAGATTTCCTTCTTTATCAGTACTTAAATAAGCATCAAGAGGTTCTGATTCAGGCTCAATTAATAAGGTATCAGTAAATTCACCATTTTGCAGATAACCTAAATACAATGACCCTGGATCCCAACCCATATCTTCTCCATAAGCCAGAACCGGATCCCCGTTTGAGTCCAAAGTAAATGAAAATGTAATAGCTTCTATTCCGGTATCTACTATAATGGGTTCATTTACAATTCCTTCCTCTATTTTGACATAATGTATGTTTGCAGGATCAAAATATTCATCTCTTCCTTCAAAAACAATATGTACATCAGGGCCGTGACATTCAATGTCTGTTATGGTATGGGTCGCATAGGATGTTTCCAGGTTAATCCGTTCCCAACCCGATTCGTCCTCGGTTCTGTTTGTCAGATAAAATGGAATATTCCCGTTTTCGGTAGATTCTTCAGCTAAAATATGAATGGTGCCATCATCGGCTACATCAATCATTTTCAGCTCCTTGTATTGATTGCTTGAATTGGGAATAGATATTACCTCCCAGTTATCATCTATATTTCTGGTATAGATAATATCGAAAACATAAATATCGTCTTCCGGCATATAAGTTCGTCTTCCCCATACTACATGTATATTACCATTATGATCGACTTTCAGAGAGCGAAAACCCTGACTACCGGTTTCCTCAGGCTCAGGAACTTCGATTTCATCCCATGCTTCTTCATTCTTCTTTAGCAGAATGTAATCTCCTTCCATGGCGAGTTCATACCCAATATACACATCACCTTCAGGTGAAACTTCAATGGATTGATATACGGTGCTGACATCGGGTTCTGAAATCATTACAGGTTCGGTCCAGGTTTGGTCTGCCGCTCTTTCTGTATACCAGAGCTCAAAAGTTGGTATCCCAAAACCACCTATTTTTTTTTCAAAGACTACATGGTAAGTATTATCCGGCCCGTATCCGATGGGGTTTGCAGTAATATAATCTTCATAGTAGGATTCAACAATGGTTTCTGTTATCCATTGAGCAGATGCTTGTTTCATTCCATATGAACAAAGAAAAATACTTGCGATAAATAAGAATATTGTGGTTTTTATATAGTTTTTCATAATATTTGTTTTTAATCGTAAGAAAAATTTTATCAGAAATTGTACTATTGAACTATGAATTTCTTTGTTTGTTTTTCGCCGCAAAGCGATATCTGCAGCAGGTATAAACCTTTTGTGAATTGAGAAATATCCACTGGAATTATCTGGTCGCCATCACCACCGAAAATATTGCTGTGATAAACAATCCGGCCTGAGATATCAATTATATTGAAGAAACCACTTTCTCCCACAGGGTTATTAATTTTTATATTAACAGTATTGCGGGCAGGATTGGGGAAAACATAAATATCAGTATTCTCAGTGTAAACCGGAGTTGAAGTATTGGTTTCACAATCACCTGATCTTAAAAGTACCATTTCTGAATAGTGTGTGAAATCATATTCTTCGGTAAAATTGAATAGCATTATTCCCTGGTTATTGTCAATTTCCTGTTCAGTAATCACGTAAATGTTCTCTTGATCATCAAACACCGGTTGGCTTCCAGAAACATGAGCTTCGGGTAATTTCATATCATTGAAAGACCCGTTAATCAATCTTAA
>CAYXIT010000004.1:83480-84343 GCA_964465275.1 uncultured Bacteroidales bacterium
AGATGATGTAAATGAGGTTCCTTTTACCAAAGAGATTCTAAAAAATTATTCAAACGTAAGGATCATTACTGGGGATGTAAAGAAGGACATTATTAATCAATCTTAATATTTTAAGTGGTTTTAGCGATTTTTCATCAGCTAATTCACTAACAGATACAAGGATTTCGCCATATCGGCTGATGCTCATAGACTGAAGATCAGGATCAGAATTATCTGATGATAATACCGTTATAGGATCCAGCATTTCACCCATATAAACCGGATGGAAAATAATTTCTGAGATATTATCTTGTGTGTTTTGTAACTGGGTGGTGACAAAAAGATATTCATTTATCATTCCGGTACATATGTTTTCAATAGGTTTTTCTGTGTTGTATTCTATTGTTTCCCATGAATATCCACCCAATTCATTGTTTTGTTTTATTTTGATTTTTTCTTTATCCTGATTTTCAGTGTAAATGAATTTTGCTTTACCACTAAAGTCAATTTCCATATTGATGAAAAGGGGTAGATCTTCAAAAGCAATTTCCTGAATATCCCATCTGTCTTCATTAAAAACAGCGTACTTTATAAAATATTCAATCTGATTTTGGATATTCACACGGCTTGCAAATACCGCAGAATGATGTTTATCCTGACCATCTATTTCAAAAAACAGATCAATAATCTCTATTTCAGTCAGGTCGAATGGAACATCATCAATATACCACTTGTTGTCCTGATTTGAAGCAATTACATAGTGGTACACCTCCGATTTTTCTCCTTTATCAGGTACATCTTCTTTTGAGAGATATGCTATAAACACTTGAGTATTATAGCTTTTGGTTCCTGAGATTGAGGCTGTTCCTTTTAGAGGTTTCCGT
>CAYXIT010000005.1:0-23170 GCA_964465275.1 uncultured Bacteroidales bacterium
TACGCTTTCCAATGATAAAATAAAGTGGGTAAAGGATGATAGGTTTCATATTACCCTGAAGTTTCTGGGCAATACTCCCAACAAGCAAGTTTCTGAAGCGACAGAACTTCTTGAAAAATCGTTGGAAGATGAGAAATCATTTAACTTCCTCATCAATGGTTTCGGATATTTCGGCAATTCACGATTCCCCAGGGTATTATGGTTGGGAACAGAACACACTAAGGATTTACAAAATATTCAAAAGAAAGTAAGTCTGGCTTTAAAAGATTTCGGACTCCCTGAAAATAACCCGGATTTCAAACCCCATCTTACCATCGGAAGAGTAAAAGAATTTAACAGTATGGATGAGCTTTTTGAACTTGAAGCAAGCCTGAAAAATGAAATTTTTCAAACAGTTGAAGTAAAAGAAGTGATGCTTTATGAAAGTTTTCTGAAACCTGACGGCCCCGTGTATAAAGTGATTAAAAAAGTTGATTTGAAATAATGTAAAAAATACATTCAGAGCTATAATTATGATAAACGAAAACCTTGAATCCCTTTTAAAATCTATTTTAGAGAAACATACCGGAGAAAAAGAAAAAATTGAAAAGGTATCTTCTCTTTCGGGTGGTTCAATTAATAATGCATTGCGCATACAATCGGGAAGTGGCACATGGTTCGCCAAATACAATTCTGCTGACCGGTATCCCGGTATGTTTGAAAAGGAAGCCCGCGGACTTGAAATTCTGCAAAGAGCAGGGGAGGTTTGCACGCCCCGGGTGATCGGCTACGGTGATGCTTCAGGGCAAAGTATGCTGGTGCTGGAGTATGTTGAAAGTGCCCGTGAAAAAGACTCTTACTGGCAGGATTTCGGAGCCTCTCTTGCCCGGCTGCACAAACACACAGGTGAGAATTTTGGTCTGGATCATGACAATTACATCGGCAGCCTTGAGCAGTTCAACGATCACCATGAAAACTGGATAGACTTTTTCATCAACCAGCGGCTTGAAATACAGATAAAAATGGCCCGTGATCAGGATTTGCTGGGCAGCAGCAGTGCGGCAAAATTTGAAAAACTGTATAATCACCTTTCTGACTTTTTTCCGGAAGAAAAACCGTCGCTTATTCACGGAGATCTTTGGAGTGGAAATTATATGACCAACAGCCGCGGTGAAGCATGCATTATTGATCCGGCTGTTTATTACGGCCACCGGTTAATGGACATTGGTATGTCGAAGTTATTTGGAGGGTTTGCTCCGGCATTCTATGAATCTTACCACAGCGAATTTCCCATGGAAAATAACTGGCGAGAGGCAATTGAGGTGGCAAATTTATATCCCCTTATGGTGCACGTAAATCTCTTTGGCGCAGGCTACCTGGGCAGTGTAATGGATGTGCTTAAGAGAGTTTAGGGTATATAAGTTTATAGGTTTAAGAGTTAGAAAATCAACCTGTCAACCCATAAACTCATAAACTTATAAACCAATCAACGTTCTTTCCAGAGTTCTCTGAAAGTTTTTTTCTGAATAACGGGTAAATCACGTCGGTTACCCCAGGTTTTCTTAAATGCTTTTTTCAGGAAAAAGTTTTTGATGCCTGCCCCCGGAAAAGTCATATATTTTGGTTTGAGCATTGCCATTTTCCAGATGCGCATGCCCCAGTTTTCAATGGGGGGTGCAAGTTTATTTTCCACAGAAAAATTGCGATTCTGTAACAATTGAAAATGGAGATCAATATTTACCGGACAAACCTCGGTACATTTTCCACACAGAGAAGAAGCATAGCTAAGATGCTTATAATGCATCATGGAGCGCAGGTGAGGCGTTATAACAGCACCGATAGGGCCTGAATAAACACTTCCATAACTGTGCCCGCCAATATTTCGATAGACGGGGCAGGCGTTCAGGCACGAACCGCACCGTATACAAGAAAGAGCCCTGCGCTGAGGTATTTGCGACAATAATTTGCTGCGGCCATTATCAAGCAGCACAACATACATTTCTTCAGGACCGTCAAATTCATCTTTCTGCCTGGGTCCGCTAATGATTGAATTGTACGCTGTAACGTTTTGCCCTGTACCGAAGGTTGCCAGCAAAGGCCAGAATAGGTGGAGATCGTTTAGGTTTTCCAGAATTCTTTCAATACCTGCCACCACAATATGAACCGGTGGTAAACTTGCCGACATAACACCGTTTCCCTCATTTTCAGTGATGGCGATGCTGCCGTTGCCGGCAATAAGAAAATTAGCTCCGGTGATACCGGCACCTGCATTGATAAACTTTTCCCGGAGGGTTTTTCTTACAAATTTTGTAATTTCCGAGGGTGAACTCTTTGGGTCTAATCCAAATTTTTCATGGAATATAGCAGCAATATCTTCTGCCGATTTATGCATTACAGGGGTAACAATATGATAAGGTTTATCATCTGATATCTGAACAATATATTCTCCCAGATCTGTTTCAACACACTCAATTCCCTGGTGGTTGAGAAGATGACCCAGATCCAGTTCTTCAGTAACCATTGATTTGGATTTTACTACCAGATCAATGTTTTTCTTTTTAAGAATATCAACAATTGCCAGGTTAGCCTCCCGAGCATCTCTGGCCCAGATAACTTTCCCCCCTTTTTTTATGAAATTCTGTTCGAACTCCTTAAGAGCATTCTCCAGATTTTCAATTACCCTGTATTTTCTCAGGGCTGCCTGCTTGCGGGCAACATCAAGCTGCTTATACTGCAGTTTTCCTTTTATAACAGCAGCATTATACTTCCCGATATTAAAAGCAATCGTTTTACGGTGTTTCAGATCAAAGGATTTTTTTTCTGAATCTGTAATAAAATTTTGATACAACTCCGGCATAAGGCAGGTATTATTATTGTTTTTTTTTTAAGAACAGGGAATTTTATCAACTCTTTTTTTATGTCGTCCACCTTCAAAAGATGCTTCCAGAAAAGCATCAACAATTTCATGTGCCTGCTTTGCGGTTAAAAAACGACCCGGAAGGGCTAAAACATTGGCATTATTATGCCTGCGGGCCAGTGAAGCTATTTCGGGATTCCAGCATAGAGCACTTCTTATATGCTGATGTTTATTGGCGGTTATATTTACTCCATTACCACTGCCACACATCACTATGCCCAAATCAAATTCTCCTGCTTTAATTGCCAGTGCCAGGGGGTGAACATAATCAGGATAATCTGCACTTTCCGGGGAGTTGGTTCCAAAATCTCTTAAATCTTCATAACCCTTTTCACGCAAGTAACTTATGATTTTTATTTTCAGTTCATATCCTGCATGATCTGATGCCAAAGCAATTTTTAAGTTGTTTTTTTGCATGTTGATAAATTTATCTCCTTTAAATACAAAACAAAAATACAGAGAAATTCTACATAATTTATTTTTAGGAAGTTAGATTATTACGTATGCAATCATTCTGATTACTTGCTTTTTTTATTCTATCTTATTTTCAATCTATTACGAGATATGAACATACATTTGTTGAAAAGACAGATATTTGTGCTCATATCTAATAGTAAGTTTTTCTTGGATTATTCAAAACAATATTTCATTGCATTTTTTTTTCACAAAGTCAATACTCCGGGTAACATTTTTATAATATTATATTAACATTTGCTTAACAAAATATGCAGAAATTTTAGAGGGTTACTAACGGTTTTTTTTCAATACAACACCCGTTTAACAACTTGTTAATAAAATCGAAAGATATTGGAAATGAAAATTTTAAGGTTTTATTTTTGTTTAAAATTTGTTCATTATATTTGATAACTATCATTGTCAAGTTTTCCTGTAAATTTTTACAAACACAATTAACAGCGCTAATAATAATAATAATTTAATTTCAATTTATTCATATTACTTTTAAAATGTTTAAAAAAAAGTCATAAAAATCAAATCTTTTCAAGGTTATGCAAGTTAAAAAAAATAAGGAATTGATAACTAAAATAAATCGTTTAAAAAAGGAAAAAAATGCCATAATATTAGGTCATTTTTACCAGATTCCTGAAATACAGGATATTTCTGATTTTATAGGAGATAGTCTTGCTCTGGCGAGAAAGGCTGCTGAAACAAAGACAGACATTATAGTTTTTTGTGGTGTACAGTTTATGGGTGAATCGGCGAAAATTCTGTCGCCTGGAAAAAAGGTAATTATACCAGATCCGGAAGCAGGTTGTAGCCTTGTAGAAAGTTGTCCGCCTGATGAATTTCGAAAATTCAGACAAGCCCGCCCAAGGCATACAGTTATAAGTTATATCAATAGTTCTGTTGAAATAAAAGCACAGTCAGATATTATTTGCACTTCAAGCAATGCCGTTGGCATTGTAAATAGTTTACCCAGAGAAGAAAACATAATTTTTGCTCCTGATAAGAACCTGGGGGCATACATCAATAATCTTACGGGAAGAAATATGGTTTTATGGGATGGGAGCTGTGAAGTTCATGACATTTTGAGTGTAGAAAGAGTATTGAGCCTGAAAAGAAATCATCCTGAAGCAAAACTGATTGCTCATCCTGAATGTAAATCGCAAATTCTTGCAATGGCTAATTATATTGGTTCTACCACTGCACTTCTAAATTATACTCGTAAAAGTGATCATACTGAATTTTTGGTGGCAACAGAATCAGGTATCATTCATCAGATGAAGAAATACAACCCCGATAAAAGTTTTATTATTGTTCCAACCGATGAAAGCTGCATGTGTAACGATTGTCCTCACATGAAACAAAATACAATGGATAAATTGTATAATTCTTTGGTAACAGAAGAATATGAAATAAAAATATCAGAAGAATTAATGGAAAAAGCGAGGGTTCCTCTTGATCGTATGCTTCAGATATCTGAAAAAATAGGACTTTAATTTTTATTATTTACAGAAATATATAAAAATGAGAAATATTACTGCGTAAGATGAAGTTTTGGTGTTATGGTTAAATTTACTTAAATTAGTTGAGGTTGTTTCTGTTCATATCATCTAACTAATTATTAATGGGTTAAATTAAAAAAATTGTTGTAAATTTGAGCTTGCATTATGTTAATCATATGTTTTAACATGATTAATACACTTCTAAAAAGCTATAATACAACTATTAATCAAAATAAATTTTGTAACACAACAAACAAACAAGGGATATGGCAAAAGTAAAAATTTTGGTTGTTGAAGATGAAAGCATCGTAGCCAAAGATATTCAGAATAGCTTGAAAAAACTGGGTTACCAGGTGCCTACTACAGTAAGTAGTGCTGAAAAAGCTATTGAAGAGGTTGAAGAAAACCGGCCTGATCTTATTTTGATGGATATTATGTTAAAAGGGCAAATGAGTGGAATTGAGGCTGCCAATGTTATCAAAGAAAGATTTGGTGTTCCTTTGATTTTTCTTACTGCTTATGCAGATGATAATACCCTGAGTAAGGCAAAAATTACCGAACCTTATGGTTATATTATCAAGCCCTTTAAGGAAAAAGAACTTCAAACTACCATTGAAATGGCCCTTTACAAACATGAAAAGGATGAAGCCATTAAAAAAGAAAGAGATCTTTATCATTCAATCATCGAAAATAAAGAATCAAAAGACAGCATTTTTGTAAGAGCTGATTACAGGTTAAACAAGATCAATTTCGATGATATTTTTTATGTGGAAGCTCTCAAGGATTACGTTGTTATCAACACTTCTGATAATAGTTACACAACACACACAACTATGAAGGAAATGGTAAGAATTCTTCCTCAAAAAGATTTTGTAAGGATTCACAGATCATTTATTGTAAATCTGAATAAGATTTTCTCTATAAAATACCCCGATCTGGTAATCGAAGGAAAAATGAAAGTTCTGCCTATCGGTGGGCTTTACAGGAAAGAGCTTTACAGCAGGTTAAACCTGATATAATATTTTTTAAAAGCGATGTAGAAAATCCCGGTCCTACGCCGGGATTTTTTTATTCTGCCAATTCAAAATCCAGTTCTTTTCGCTGAAAATCGGCGGCTTTTAATCTGATCATAATTTCATCGCCTAATTTAAATTTTCTTTTTGTATTGTTACCAATAACCTGATAATTATCTTCATCGAGATAATAATAATCGTCAGACAGATCGCGCATTCTGATCATTCCTTCGCATTTATTCTCAATAATCTCAACAAAAATTCCCCATTTGCTTACACCTGAAATTACCCCTTTAAATTCCTGTCCTATTTTATCACTTAAGAATTCCACCTGCTTGTATTTTATGGAGTCTCTTTCTGCTTCCTGGGCTCTTTTTTCCATATCGGTAGAATGCTGGCACTTTTCTTCATAGGGTTCTTGAGGAAAACTACCTGCATTGTTTAAATATGCATGCAGCAAGCGGTGTACCATCAAATCAGGGTAACGCCTTATGGGAGAAGTAAAATGTGTATAATAATCAAAAGCAAGTCCGTAATGTCCAATATTTTGTGTTGAATATTCTGCCTTTGCCATACTCCTGATAGCAAGGGTTTCAATTAAATTTTCCTCACCTTTTCCCTGGCTGTGGCTTAGCAGATTGTTGAAAGATTGGGATATATTTTTTCTTGTGTCGGTTTTCATTTTATATCCAAGCTTGGAGACAAATTCTGAAAGATTGCTTAATTTATCGGGATTGGGAATGTCATGAATACGGTATACAAATGTTTTTGGTTTTGTATTGCCACTTGCTTTTCCAACCCTTTCTGCTACTGCTTTATTTGCCAGGAGCATAAATTCCTCAATAAGTTTATGAGCATCTTTTTGTTCTTTAAAATACACGTCAATCGGTTTTCCCGCATCATCCAGTTTAAATTTTACTTCTTTTTTATCGAAGCCGATGGCGCCATTTTTCATTCGTTTACTTCTAACAGTTTTTGCAATATTGTTTATGGTCATAATTTCATCTGCAAATTCACCTTTTCCATTTTCAATAATTTCCTGAACTTCTTCATATGTGAATCTGCGGTTTGAATTGATGAGCGTTTTACCCATCCATGTTTTTATTATCCGGCCTTTTTCAGTCATATCAAATATGACTGAAAATGTGCATTTTTCTTCATTGGGTCGCAAAGAACAAATATGATTTGATAGTCTTTCAGGTAGCATGGGTATTACCCTGTCAACAAGATAAATGGAAGTTGCCCGGTCATAAGCTTCCTGATCCAGAACCGAGTTTTCCTGCACATAATGTGAAACATCTGCTATATGGACCCCGATACGAAATATATTTTCATCCAATAACTCATATGAGATTGCATCATCAAAGTCTTTTGCGTCAAAAGGATCAATCGTAAAAGTGAGAATATTCCGATAATCCTTCCTTTTATTTATTTCTTTTTCACCAATTACATCAGGAATTTTTTCTGCTTCCTTTTCTACTTTGTTTTCAAATTTTGCGGGGAGATTATATTCAGCAAGAATGGCGTGCATTTCCACTTCATTTTCACCGGGATTACCCAATACTTGAACTATTTTCCCAAAAGGATTTTTGGCATGATCGGGCCATTCTGTAAGTTCAGCCACCGCTTTTTGACCCTCTTTTGCCCCGTTTAGTAATTCAAGGGGAATAAAAATATCAACCGGTGTAGCTTTGTTATCAGGAACAAGGAAAGCGAATTTCTGGTGTATTTCAATCTTACCTACAAATCGCGTCTTTTCTCTTTTAATTACCTCAATAATTTCACCCTCAGTTTTAGAACTTTTTCTTTTCGGAAACAACCTTACCTTGACAATATCTCCATGCAATGCTTTTTGGGTATTATTGGAAGAAATGCGTACATCTTCAAGTAATTCATCTGTAATTATATAGGCTTTTCCGGTTTGTTTCATATCTACTTTACCGGTAATGAAAGGACCTACCGACTTTATTTTTTCTAATTCACGTGGATTAAGAACAAATTTTCCCTGGTAAACTTCAATAAGAAAATCTTCCTTCGCTAAATGATAAAGCAAGCCGCTAATAAATTTTTTCTCTTTCTGTTCTGCTTCAGGCAGTTTTTTTGCTATTTGTTTGTAATTGAATTTTGACCTGGGATTTTCAAGAAATAATTGTTTTATTTTCTCCGTTAATTCTTTTTTAAGCTCTTTGTTTGAGTTTTTCATGTCAGGAAATATGATTTAAGTTTTTAGTTGCAGATTTGAAGGACATCTTTGTATACTAATAAGCTAAATTAAGGATTTTTACATCGAAACTGATTAAATTATTCGTAAATTTAAGGTTACCTTTTATCGAAAATAGAGAAATAAAATTTTGAAAATTAGACATATAGATGTTACCTGTTTATAAAGAATTAATAAATAAACTGGAAGGCTTTATCCGGAAATATCATACCAATCAGCTGTTAAAGGGCCTGATATTGTTTATTTCAGGATTTGCCGGTCTTTTTATTGCCTTCGTTGTTTTTGAATATTTCGGTTATTTTAATTCCGTTACAAGAGCTGTATTATTTTACGGCTTTTTAGTGTTCAATATTATTATTCTGTTAATCTTTGTTTTGAAACCCATAGCTGGTATTTTAAAGCTTGGCAAAAGAATCTCCTTTGAACAGGCAGCATTAATATTAGGTAAGCACTTTAAAGGCGAGATTGATGATAAAATAATAAATACGCTGCAGCTGAAACAATACCTTGATAAAAATCCTGGTAGTGCAGAACTTATTATTGCTGGAATTGAGCAAAAATCAAACAGGTTGAAAGCATTACCTTTTACCACTGCTGTAAATTTTAAAATCAACTTGAAAATTCTGCCCTATGCATTGATATTATTAGGATTATTGGTTTCAGGCTGGTATTTTTTCCCTATAGTTTTTAAGGAATCTGCAGGGCGTATAATTCGTTACGAACAACAATATGAACGACCGGCTCCATTTAATCTGGTTATTGAAAATTCACAACCCTTGAAATCTGTAAGAAATGAGCGATATAAATTAATTGTAAAAGCGGAAGGTAGTATTTTACCGGCAAATATTGATATAAGCTTCAGGAATACTGTACAAAGAATGACTTCAAACGATCGAAATATGTTTGAATATGAGTTCAGATCGGTTAATGAACCCCTTCAGTTTTTTCTTTCAGCAGGGAATTACAGCTTTGGCCCTTACTTTCTTGATGTGTTAAATAATGCTACTATAAAAAGCTTTACCATAACTGCTGATTATCCTTCATATACAGGTCTGGGTAGTGAAAATTTCATCAATATCGGAGATGTTGAAATACCGGTTGGTACCCGTTTAAAGTGGGAAGTATTTACCGAAGATACAGATACTTTAGTTTTCAATGATGGCAAAGAGACATCTGGTTTTGAATCGAACCGAAAATCTGTTTATAACCTGCAAAGAAGTGTGTTTGAAGATTTCAGATATGAGATTATTGCCCGAAATAAAGAACATAATACTTATGATACACTGAGTTATGATGTTATAACCAAACCCGATCTTTTTCCTGTAATTTCAGTCAGAGAATACCAGGATTCCGTAATGCAGGCCCACTTATTTTTTGAAGGTCTCATAAGAGATGATTATGGATTTACTGAACTTTCGTTCTTTTATAAAATCCATTCTGGCTCTCCTCCTGAACAGGAACTGGAAGACATTTCTGGTTATTCAAAAACGATACTCGACTATGATCCAGCCAACCTGAATCAAACGTTTTATCATCATCTTAATATCAACACGAAGGGATTAGAACCCGGTGAATCAATGTATTATTTTTTCCGTGTTACTGATAATGATCAGATTAACGGACCGAAATATACGAACAGCAGAATGTATGTATTAAAAATTCCGGATTACGATGAATTGGTTGCGCAAACAACTGCAGCTGAGGAAAATGTAAAATCCAGACTATCAAAAAGCAGGGAAGAGGTTAATTCTATTCAGAATGAAATTGACCGGTTAAGAAGATCTATGCTTGAAAGCGAAAATATTACATGGGAACAACAGGAGAGCTTGAAACAACTTCTTGAAAAACAAGAGAAAGCACAGGAAGAATATGAGAAATTGGTTGAATTTGCCGAGGAACAACAAATAAAAGATCAACAGTTCAGAAAACAGGATGATAATATAATTAAAAAACAGGAGGAGTTGCAGAAGTTATTTGAAGATGTTATTTCGGATGAAATGAAAGAATTGTATGATAAAATTCAGGAAGAACTTGAAAAATTAAATCGTGAGAGTGTATTCGAGATGCTTGATCAGTTTCAGTTTGAAATGAGTGATCTGGAAAACCGGCTTGACAGGGCGCTTGAATTATTTAAACAGCTGCAGGTTGAAAGAATGTTATCAGAAAGCATAGAAGCCCTTGAAAGACTTCAAAATAAGCAGGATCAATTACATGATGATGTAAATGAAACGGAAAACGGGTCATCTGCTGATGAACAAAAAGATCTCAATGAAGAATTTGAGAATGTTTCTGATCTGATTGATGAAATGATGCAAAAGAATGAGGAACTCGAAAGGCCCAATCCCTTGGATGATACATCGCCATTACAGGATGATATAAAAGATTATATGGAGCAGGCCCTTGATCAACTGATGGAAAACAGGAGTGGTCCTGCGAAGCAAAACCAGAGGGATGCTTCGCAGGGTATGCAGGAACTGGGTAATTCTCTGCAAGCCATGCAATCAGCTATGCAACAGCAAAACCTCGCTGAAGATATTAGAACAATACGTGAAATTCTTGATAATCTTGTAAGAACATCTTTTGCACAGGAAGAACTTATGCAGAAAATAAGAAATGCCAACGTGCGTGATCCCAGATTTGTTGACCTCATTCAGGAACAAAGTAAAATCAGCACCGATCTTAAGATGATACAGGACAGCCTTAATGCACTTGCCAGAAGACAAATACAGATTGAATCTTTTGTTACAAGAGAAATAGCTCAAATTAATTTGAATATAGATCAGGCAATCGATCATCTTATTAACCGAAGAAAAAACACCAGTGCAAGCCGTCAACAATTCGTTATGACCCACGTGAACAACCTGGCATTGTTGCTCAATGAAAGCATGCAAAACATGCAGATGCAAATGCAGGGTCAGGGCCAGGGTCAGAATTCTCAAAATAGTCCTGGAATGTCAGGATTACCCGACCTCAGACAGATGCAGCAACAAATGAATGAAATGCTCGAACAACTCAGGCAGGGACATCAACCCATGCAGGGAGAATCAGGAGAACAAGGCATGAGTATGAGTGAGCAACTTGCCAGAATGGCAGCTGAACAAGAGGCTATAAGAAACAGGTTAAATGAAATTGCAGGAGAATTAAGGAAGGACGGACAAGATACCCGGGAGTTGGAACAAACCATGAGGGAGATGGAAAGAACTGAGCTTGATATTGTAACAAATAACATATCAAGACAAACGCAATTAAGGCAACAAAGAATTCTCACCAGGTTGCTTGAACACGAAAGAGCCCATCTGGAAAGAGAAAAGGAGGAACGCAGGGTAGGAGAAACAGCAAAAACTTACGATTTAAGTAACCCTGAAGACTTTTTTGAGTATAATAGGATTAAGAACAGAGGAATTGAAATGCTCAGGAGTTTACCTCCGGGTTTCAACCCTTATTATAAAAATCTGGTAGAACTGTATTTCCTTAACGTAGAACAATAAAAAAATGGTTGAGAACAAAAAGCAAATCAGGGTAAAATCCTCAAAGGATGGAATTCATGAACTGGAAGCCTTTATTGAGGATATATGTTATGAATATAACATAATAAATACGTATTATAGCAACATTCAACTGGCTCTAAATGAAGCGTTTATGAACGCCAGGGTACATGGAAATGATAATATCCCTGAAAGGCTTATTGATATTTCTTTTTTCTCTGATCAAAAAGGACTCCATTTTCTTGTAAAAGACGAAGGTGATGGATTCGATTTTCAAACCTACCTCGATAGAGATATTACTGATTTACCTGAAGGTGATGAAAATGGAGAAAGAGGAATACTGGTCATTAAAATGCTTGTTGATGAATTAAACTTTTATGACAAAGGAAGTACTATAGAATTAATATTTTATATTTCAAGTATAAACTATAGTCTTACACTTGAAAGGAAGAAGCATCTTGAAAATTACTTCAAAAATGTAATTTTTTACAAAACTACATGATTTGAAAATACCATCAAAAAATTCTGAATCTCTGGAGTTTCATTTCCAGGATTATGAAGAGTTTCCATTTCCTGAGAATAAGATCAGGAAATGGATTCTTTTTTTAATTAAAAATGAAAATCAAAAGGCAGGAATATTGAACTTTATTTTTTGCAGCGATGATTTTTTATCATCGATGAATATGGATTACCTTCAACACGATACATTAACCGATATAATAACATTTGATTATTCAAATGAATTTAACAGCATTAGTGGAGATATTTTTATAAGCATTGACAGAATTAAAGAAAATGCTGATAATTTTGCAAAACCATTTTTAAATGAGCTGTGCAGGATAATTGCTCATGGAGTTTTACATATTTGCGGATACGGAGATAAACAAGTTAATGAAAAAGCTGTTATGCAAGACAAGGAAGATTATTATCTGTCATTAGCCGATTTTTTGGTAAATTCATGATAAGATTTATTCCCTGAATATTTTTCCGGTTATTTAATTGAATCTTAAAAAAGAATATGTTTCCTGATTATGATATTATTGTAGTAGGAGGGGGGCATGCCGGCTGTGAAGCCGCTGCTTCATCTTCACGTATGGGATCAAAAGTTTTAATGATTACCCTTAATCTAGCTACCATTGCACAGATGTCATGTAATCCTGCGATGGGGGGTATTGCAAAAGGACAGATCATCAGAGAAATTGATGCCTTAGGCGGTTATAGTGGAATAGTGACTGATCATACCATGATTCAGTTCAGAATGCTTAACCGAAGTAAAGGACCAGCAATGTGGAGTCCGAGAGCCCAAAGCGATAGGGTTTTGTTTGCTGCTAAGTGGAAAGAGATGCTTGAAAAAATTCCTGATCTGGATTTCTGGCAGGATGCAGTAACTGAACTTATAGTTAAAGATCAAAAGGTAGTTGGGGTAAAAACAAAACATGGTATAGAATTTTATGCCAAATCTGTAATTATTACAAGTGGCACTTTTTTGAATGGAAGTATACACATAGGCAAAAATACTTTTTCAGGGGGACGGTTAGGAGAAGCTCCGAGTTCAGGGTTTACTCAGAATTTAAAAACCTTCGGAATAGAAAGCGAACGATTGAAAACCGGAACACCTGTGAGAGTAGATGGAAGAACCATTGACTTTAGTCGCCTGATCGAACAACCGGGAGATGAATTTCCGGGTAAATTTTCTTTTCTGGATACCCCGACACTTAAGACACAAAAGAGCTGTTATCTTGCATATACTGATGAGCGCGTACATGATATTTTACGCACCGGGTTTGATGAGAGTCCTATGTTTGCCGGCAGAATACAAGGAAGTGGACCGAGATATTGCCCCAGTATAGAAGATAAGATTGACAGGTTCAGTGATAAAGACCGGCATCAGTTATTTGTTGAACCGGAAGGGTGGAATAGTATAGAATATTATATAAACGGGTTTTCATCAAGTCTGCCGCTTGAAATACAATATAAGGCATTACAAAATATCCCGGGTTTTGAGAAAAGTAAAATACTACGACCTGGTTATGCAATTGAATATGATTATTTTCCTCCGACCCAATTGAGTTTTACCCTTGAAAGTAAAGTTGTTGAAAACCTTTACTTTGCCGGTCAAGTAAATGGCACCACAGGCTATGAAGAAGCAGCATGTCAGGGTTTAATGGCAGGAATAAACGCACATTTGAAGAACAGAAAAGAAGAGCCTTTTATTTTAAAGAGGAGTGAAGCTTATATTGGCGTATTGATTGATGATTTGATAACGAAAGGCACGAAGGAGCCTTATCGTATGTTTACAAGCCGGGCTGAATTCAGGATTTTACTCAGACAAGACAATGCAGACAGCCGCCTTACACGTAAAGGCTACGAATTAGGGTTGGCTGGTCAGGAAAGACTTGAGCGGCTCAATGAAAAAGAATTTTTAATAAATAAGATACAGGATTCTGTTATTGATACAAAAACAACTCCTGATGAAATTAACCCTTATTTAAAGAGTAGGGGCTCATCCGAAATTCAGATAAAGACTTCCTCCCAAAGAATTTTGCTTCGGCCTCAGGTTAACATCGAAGGACTTATTAAGAATATTTCATCACTAAAGGATGCGATCGCCGATATTGAGCCCTACCCTGTTTTTAAAGAAGCTCTTGAATCTGCCGAGATCCTTGTCAAATACAAAGGTTATCTCGACAGAGAAAAAGATATGGCAGAAAAGATAAGCAGACTTGAAAACACAAAGCTTAGCGAAGACTTTGATTATTCAAAGCTAAAATCTATCAGCCATGAGGGCAGAGAAAAACTCCAAAAAATAAGACCCGGAACCATCGGGCAGGCAAGCCGGATAAGCGGAATCAGTCCCAGCGATATTTCAGTTTTACTTATTCATATCGGGGCCTGATACCCAAAACATAAAAAATGTTCCACGTGAAACCAGGAGTATAATGAATAAAAATGTTTCACGTGGAACATTTTTATTCCATGGTATTCTATATATTTGATCCCGAATAAATTGTAACGTTTTAATGGAAACTTTATCAGATTGCCCTGTTTGCAATACAAGTGAATTTCAGGCATATGGACAACGAAAGGATTATCTTGTAACCAAACAAGTATTTAGCCTGGTTCAATGTATCAACTGTGGGTTTGTGTTTACACAACCGCGTCCTGATGAAAAGAATATTGTATCTTACTATAAATCAGATGATTATGTGTCTCACACAGATTCAAAAAAGACCTATTTTGAGTTCTTGTATGCCCGGATAAAACAATATATGATGGGTAAAAAGTATCGGATAATCAGAAAGTTAACTGCTGGAAAAACAAAAAAACTTATTCTGGATTATGGATGTGCCACCGGTGATTTTCTGATATATCTGCAAAGAAGAGGTCATAAGGTTCTTGGCTTTGAGCCGTATACAGATGCGCGTGAAAAAGCAAGAAGCAAAGGGGTCAGTGTAACAGGCAGGGTAGAGGACCTTGAAAATCCTGAGTATGTTAGTCGCTTTGATGTAATTACTCTTTGGCACGTGCTGGAGCATGTTCATGATCTTAACACTACAATAAATTTATTTTACAACTTACTTCGCAAAGATGGTGTAATTGTTGTTGCAGTACCCGAGTATAAATCTTATGATGCAAAGTTTTACAGCGATGATTGGGCTGCCTGGGATGTACCCCGACATCTGAGCCATTTTGATGAGAAAACCCTGGGTGTACTTTTTATGAAAAAGGGTTTCAGGTTGGAAGGAACTTTTCCGCTTATATTTGATGCTTTTTATGTTTCTATATTAACAGAAAAAAATAATGGAACCGGAATTACAGGTATTATAAGGGCACTAATGATTGGCTTGATTTCCAATATAAAAGCTTTCAGCGGTTCTGTACCCTGGTCAAGCCAGATATACATTTTTAGAAAATAAAATGATGTTATAAATCCTAATAATTATCTTCAATGACAGGTAAAAATAAAAACATAATTCTTATTCTTTTGCTACTGGTAACGGTAGTTATTGCCTGGTTTAGTTTCCGGCAAAAAGAAAAAGAATATGATTTTGATTCCCTGGCAAAAGGATTTCAGCAAACATTTCTGGAAAGAGAAATAAATGCCGTCAAGACCCTTGATGAAGTTTATATGTCTGCATCAGAAACAGCAGGTTTTATTCCTGAAAGCCATAATGCAGTAGAGCAAATGCACAGAAAATATCATGATGATGGTCAGGTGATATTTTTTTCCCGTAACGATTCTGTTATTTTTCTCTCGCACAATTCTTTACCGGTGAAGCATGGTATGTTACCATCAGAAAGTACAGGCATACAAAAGATGGAAAATGGCTGGTATTACGTTATATCAAAACCATTAAATAATATTACAATTTGGGTTGCTTCTTTGATAAAACAGGATTTCAAATACAAAAACCGTTTCCTGGTAAACACATTTTACAGCGATTACGATATACCTGATTTTTTCACCATATCAGAATCCCCTGCCGAACAATCTTTCAACATAACGAATAAGAGCGGTGAATATGCATTTTCACTCGTATTGCCACCGGATCAGGGTAAAAATTATACCGATGATCTGCTAATAGCTTTTTCTGTTATTTTCAGTTCTTTTGCTTTGCTTATCTTTTTTATTCTTCTTTACAATTTGTTTCTTTCAATAATAAACAGGGAAAAGAGATGGCATGCATTACTTATTTTGATTTCCGGTCTGCTTCTTGTCAGGTTTATAATGTTTTATTTTCAAATACCACAGTGCTTTTACCAGGGTACTCTTTTTTCAGCCAGTCATTATGCAAAAAGTTACTGGTTGCCCTCTTTGGGTGATCTTTTGCTCAGCATCCTGTTCCTTGCAGTGGGATTATTTATTGTTTTTGTCCATAAAAGCAGGTTTATATCGGGTAATCAGCCCGGATCAATTAAGAGATTCATTTTCTCCCTGTTGTATGTTTTATTTATAGCTTTTGCAGCTGATTATGTAATTTATCATTTACAGGGACTGGTAATCAACTCAAAACTCAGTCTAAATGTAAATTTCATATTCGCACCGGATATTTACAATATGACCGGTTTTGCTGTAATCGGCCTGTTATTTACTTCCTATTACTTTTTAAGCAATACTTTGTTATATTTTCTTGGGCGGATAACCCAAAAGAAACATTTTGAATATATTTTACATATAGGTATTCCGCTAATTATACTCATACCGGTTTTTTATATTACAGGACGTTCTCCATTTTTTCTTTGGATATTGCTTTTTGCAGCTTCCCTTCTTTACTTCATCAATGATTGCAACCTGGGGACTGCTGATCTTTAACCATGAAAAAGAAATTGCTGAGCGGAAAAATCTTGCGATGAGATTGGCTTCTGAACAGGATCCAATTGCTGAATATCTTTTTTCTGATTTTCAGGAAGAATTATTTAATGATACGATTCTTATTGAAATGGTTAAGAATGATCCGTATAATGAGGAAAATATTCTGCAATATTTAAAAAACGAATATTTTACCGGATTCTGGGGGAAGTATGATATACACCTTACTACCTGTGCGCCAGGTGAGGTGATCTTTTTTACAACTTTTGATCAGGAACTGGTTTGTTTTGAATACTTTGATTTTTATATAAATGAATTTGGAAAGGAAACTCTAAGTCCTGATTTCATTTATCTGGATAATAATACCGGCCGCAATTCTTATATCAGTGTCGTACCAATAGCAAACGATACTGATGAGGACCCGATGTATCAACTTTTTATTGAATTTGAAGCCAGGTTTATTCCACGGGAACTGGGTTTTCCTGAGTTGCTTGTGGATGAACAGATTGATATAAGCCGTAATCTTGGCAATTATTCTTATGCTGTGTATAAGGGTGATATCATGACACTTAAATATGGATCTTACTTTTACAGTATCAACTCCTATGCTTATGATGTAAACGGTCAGACTTTTGTTTTTTTTAACGCTGATGATTACAGTCATCTTATGTTCAACCGTGATGAAAACACAAAGATCATTGTAAGCAAACCCCGGGATACTTTGCTGGAAATGGTTGCACCTTTCTCGTATATGTTCATAGTCTTTTTCGTGTTTAGCTTGCTGATATGGCTGGCAGTACTTTTCATCAACAATGATTTTCATTTTTCACTCAATTTCAAAAAACGATTACAGTTTGCAATCATTGGAATTGTATTGATTTCTGTGGTTTCAATTGGTGGAGCCTCTGCATGGTTTATTTTTAATATTTATAAGAACAAAAATGAAGCTATCATCAATGAGAAAGCCCATGGTATATTAATTGAAATGGAAAGCATACTTGCGGAAGAGACATATGTTGACCATACATATTCTGATTATCTTAATCAACTGCTGCTAAGGCTGTATAATATATTCTTCACTGATATTAATATTTATGATCCTCAGGGAAATCTGCTGGCTTCATCAAGGCCAAGAGTATTTGAAGAAGGTCTTGTTGCTCCGATAATTCATCCCGTTGCACACAGTAAATTAAAATCCAGCGGAAAGAGTTTGTTTATCCACCATGAACAAATTGGTAATCTTGAATATATTTCAACTTATGTGCCCATCAGAAACTTAAGAGGAGATCTCATAGCATATATCAATTTACCCTATTTTGCACAACAAAGTGAATTGCGCAATGAAATTTCCTATTTTCTTGTTGCATTTATCAACATCTATCTTCTTTTATTATTATTATCAGTTATTATTGCTTTCTTTATTTCAGGCTATGTAACCCGTCCTCTGCAACTCATCAGGAATAGCCTTTCAAGTGTGAGTTTTGGGAAAAGCAATAAGAAGATAGAATGGGAGCGTGATGATGAGATAGGACAGCTTATCGGTGAATACAACCGAATGATTGATGAACTCGCTGTAAGCGCCGAACTTCTTGCTCGAAGTGAGCGCGAGTCGGCGTGGCGTGAAATGGCAAAGCAGGTGGCACATGAAATAAAAAATCCGCTTACTCCCATGAGATTAAATGTACAATACCTGCAAAAAGCCTGGAAAGACCGCACAGATGACTGGGAAGAACGACTGGACCGTTTTACCCAAACTATGGTTGAGCAAATAGATAGCCTTGCTGTAATTGCCGCAGAGTTTTCGGATTTTGCTAAAATGCCGGTAACACAAAATGAAAAAATTAACCTTGGAAAGTTTATTCCTGAAGTATTAGACCTTTATAAAGGTTTTGACAATGTAAAAATCAAAGCTTTTTTACCTGAAAATCACGAGGAGCTGAATATTTCTGCTGATAGAAAGCAACTTCTCAGGGTATTCAACAACCTAATAAAGAACTCTATACAATCTTATGATAAGGAATCAACTGCTGAAATCATAATTCATTGCGAAAGGGAAGAGAATTATTACCGCCTTGAAATACAGGATTTCGGCTGTGGTATTCCGGAAGAGTTAAAGAAGAATATATTTCAACCCTATTTTACTACCAAAAATGCAGGCATGGGCTTAGGACTTGCAATGGTAAAAAGCATCATTGAAAGTTTTAACGGGCATATTTCCTTTGTTTCACAGCAAGGTGAGGGTACAAGGTTTATTATGCGTATCCCGGCCTCATATGATGTTTAAAATCAGTTAAAAAGCTATTTCTCTGCAGGTATCTTTATAGGATTTTGCGAAAAAAGGTATTATCAGTTTTATTTGTTTAAATCCTTTTTGATTTTAAAGGATAGTATTTTTTTCAGAACGAATTCAATTCAAAAAACCGATTTTACTGCTTTTCAAATTATAGTTATGATAAACTACTCATAAATCAGGGGTTCAGTCTCACCTTTAAGTACCATTAAACCATTCATGGCGAGGGCGCGCATTTCGTCTTCACCAGGATAAACATAAACAGGTGATATGTGGCGGATCCTTTCTGTAAGATTTTCAACAAAAGGTTTTCCGTATGCAATACCTCCTGTTAGAAGAATAGCATCAACATCACCTTTCAAAACTGTTGACATGGCCCCTATCTCTTTTGCTACCTGGTAAGCCATTGCATCATATATGAGTTTGGCTTTTTCATCACCGGAAAGTGCTCTTTTTTCTACTTCATATGCATCATTTGTGCCCAGGTAGGCCACCAATCCACCCCGGCCGGTAATCATTTTTTTGATTTGCTTTTCTGTGTATTTTCCGCTGAAACAAAGTTTCACAAGAGCACCTACAGGCAAACCCCCGCTTCTTTCCGGCGAAAAGGGTCCGTCACCATCCAGTGCCTGGTTTACATCAATTACACGGCCCTTATAGTGTGCACCAACGCTGATGCCACCTCCCAGGTGGGCAACAATTAAATTCAAACCTTCATAAGTTTGAGCTACTGCACGGGCATGCTGCCGGGCAATAGCCTTCTGATTTAAGGCATGAAAAATGGATATTCTTTCAATTTCAGGATGCCCTGAAATTCGTGCGATATCTTCCAGTTCATCTACAACCACAGGGTCAGCAATAAAAGCCCGTGCATTGGGCAATGATTGAGCAATATTATGTGCAATAAGCCCTCCAAGGTTGCTGGCATGTTGCCCCAAAACCCCAATTTTAAGGTCTTTGATAAGAGCATCGTTCATTTCATAAACACCAGATTTAATAGGCTTTACCAGTCCTCCTCGGCCAACCACAACCTGAATATTTTCAATATTAATATCTGCACCCTCCAGTTCCTTAAGGATGATATCTCTCCGGAATTCATACTGATCGGTAATTTTTTCAAATTTTTCAATATCCTCGCAGGAGTGCTTTAGGGTTTTTAAAAAAACTTCACGGGTGTTTCTGAATACAGCAATTTTTGTTGTTGTTGATCCCGGGTTAATGGCCAACAATAGTTCTTCTTCCATGTTCTGATAATTAAGGGTTTAAAAAAATCGAATCAATTGATGGCAGCAGCCAGTGCAATACTGTTTAGTTTTGTTTCGTCACTGTCAGCCCGGCTGGTCAGCACTATGGGTGCTGTAGCACCAACAATAACTGCAGCACATTTGGCCTGCCCGAAATAGATAAAACTTTTATAAATAGCATTAGATACATCCAGATTGTCACCAATCAATAAATCAGCGTCACCTGCCACAGCGCTATTGATGTTTTTAAGTTGCGCACTTTTTCTGCTGATAGCATTGTCAAATGCCAGCGGACCATCAATGATGCAATTGATAATCTGGCCTCTTTCAGCCATTTTAGCCAGTGCTGCGGCTTCCATTGCAGACTTCATGTCGGGGTTTACGGTTTCAACGGCACTTAACACAGCTACTTTTGGATTATTGATCCCCAGTTTTATCAAATAGTTGACAGCATTTTTGATAATGGAAATCTTCCCTTTGAGATCAGGAGCAATGTTCATTGCAGCGTCGGTAAGTGCAATCATTTTATGATAAGCAGGTACTTCAAACAGGGCAAGGTGTGAGAGCAGATCACCGCTTCTCAGTCCCCATTCCTTATTCAAAACGGCACGCAGGAGACAGGAAGTACTCAAATGCCCTTTCATAAGAATATCTGCTTTTTTTTCAGAAACCAGTTTAACAGAAATGGCTGCAGTCTTTTCATAATCAGGCTCGTTGATAAGCTCAAAGCCTGAAATATCAATGCCTGCCTTTGCACAAATTTCATCGATCCGGGTTTTATCGCCCACCAGGATTACATCTACCACATTGTTCCGGGAAGCATTGGTTACTGCCTCAAGCGCACTTTGATCTTGCGCGGCTGCAAGAACAAGCTTCTTTTTGGTTTGTGTTTGGGCCAACTTATAAAGGTCAGAGATTTTTGTTAACATAATGTTTTTTTTAAGGATGATTATGTTTTATGGCCGCAAAAATACAAACTAAAATGCAAAATAATATTTTACAAAGACATATTTTAGTGATGGTGTAAAAAAAAAGACCCGCTCCGGGTCTTTTTTTACATTTGATTTTAATTACCTGATCAGTTGATGTTAATAGACCTGGTAATTTTATTTTTTTCAGGATCCTCATAAGGAATAAAAACCTTAAGGATTCCGTTTTCATATTTAGCAGATATTTTTTCTGCATCAGTTGTTTCCGGCAGAGTAAAGTGACGGGTAAATGCATCCTGTTCATATTCTCTTCTGAGATATGTTACAGGTGCTTCCTTTTTATCATTTTCCTCGGCAGGCTCATAAGAAACACTCAGAACATTTTCCTCGGCCCTGATGTTAAAATCTGATTTTTGCAACCCGGGTACAGCCATTTCTATCATAAAATGATCCTTTGATTTCAAAATGTTTGTGTTGGGCTGACAACCGCAATTTTCATTAAAATTGTTATCACTACTATTGTGCACGGCTTCATTTAAAAATCTTTCAAGGTTGGGTTGATTACGCCATCTGATAATTGTCATAACTTGATTCTCCTATATTTAGTTTTTATTTTATTGAATTCATATTTTCAAAAATGAATTGTCAAATGTTGTTCCACCTCCGAAAATAACACTATATAGTCAAAAAAGAAGACATAATGACTGGTTTCATCTTGTGGGAGCCCAAATAAGCGCCAATATGGCTTAAAACAATTATGATTAATAATTAAATTCATTTCAACAAATCTGCTATATTGGGGTTTATTGAGATATAAAAAGTTTAAAAGGGTAAGTATTTGTTGTATTTCCTCTGTATTTCAGATTAGAATAAAAACAACTTACTTTTTTAAATAATCACCTTCTTACTTCTTTTTGAAGGAGTTCTTATGGATAAACACCACAACAAAGTATTATCATATTTCAGATTCAGAAGAATTATCATTCCTGTAATTTTGGGTCTGGGGGTTGCAACATTTCTCCTCGTCCGAAACTTTGACCGTGATGCCTTCATTGGTATTAACTGGGTATGGCAATCTTATTTCTTCATTTTTCTTGCACTTTTGATGATGGTTGTTAGAGATGTAGGTTACATGTATCGTTTAAGAGTATTAACTGACGGGCAAATCAGTTGGCGACGAAGTTTTGATGTTATTATGCTTTGGGAGTTTGCTTCAGCCATAACTCCTTCAATAATTGGCGGTTCTGCAATAGCCCTGTACATTGTAAACAAAGAAGGTGTAAGCATGGGCAGAACCACTGCAATTGTTATGATAACGGCATTTCTTGATGAGCTGTTTTACATATTGATGGTACCGTTCATTATCATACTGGTGGGTACACAAAACCTTTTCACTACCGGGGGAGAGTATGTTTTTCTGAATACAAAATTTGGGACCCAGGGCATTTTTGTAATAGGATATTTATTTATCCTGGTTTTAACTATGATTATTATTTATGGTGTATTTGTTAATCCCCGGGGTTTTAAGCTTTTGCTTCTTACCATATTTAAACTACCATTGATGCGTAAATGGCGCACCAAGGCTGCTGAAACCGGAAATGAGATTATAATTACTTCCCGTGAAATGAAGGGAAAGCCCATAATTTTCTGGATTAGGGCATTTGCCGGAACATTCCTTTCCTGGACAGGTCGTTTTCTGGTTGTAAATTTCCTTATTATGGCGTTTGTGTCGGGGGGTGATCAGTTACTTATATATGCCCGGCAGTTAATCATGTGGGTAATTCTGCTTATTAGTCCAACACCCGGTGGAAGCGGAG
>CAYXIT010000005.1:23180-29821 GCA_964465275.1 uncultured Bacteroidales bacterium
TTTGTATTCAGCGGTTTTCTGGGAGAGTTTATTCCTGCCGGTCTTACTCCGGCCCTGGGGCTTATGTGGAGATTGGTCAGCTATTACCCGTATCTCTTTATTGGTGCTATTATTTTACCGGGGTGGTTAAGAAGAGTATATATCAAAAAGAAAGAAACAAAGTACATAGAATCAAAAGAATATATTCCTGAAAAACCGGTATAATTTTTTCTGTAAAATTCAGTGAGTTATCAAAAAAGCATTAGGTTTGCAGTTTCCAAACCTTTTTTATGCCCTGGGAACACATTATTCTGGTTTTATTTACGGGCTTGATTTGCGGAATAATCAACACACTTGCCGGAAGTGGATCGCTTATCAGCTTACCTATTCTGATGTTTATAGGTCTTCCTCCTCATGTGGCAAACGGAACCAACCGTATTGGTATACTCTTCCAGAACATTGTAAGTACCCGTAATTTTAAAAAGCAAAAGATCCTTGATGTAAAAATGGGATGGAAAGTTGCCATACCCAGTATTTTAGGGTCGGTTACCGGAGCTTTTATTGTTCTCGAACTCAATGAACGAGCTATTGAAATAGCAGTTGGGGTGGTATTATTCATTATGCTTATACCGATTTTTCTTAAACCCGGGAGGTGGCTTCAGGGAAGTAAGCCGGAAGACATGGCATCAGGCCAGACTTTAAGATTCATCATATTTTTTCTTATCGGAGCCTACGGAGGTTTTATTCAGGCCGGAGTGGGTATTTTTCTTCTAAGTGCACTTGTGCTCAATGCAGGTTATGATCTGGTAAAAGCCAATGCGCTCAAAGTGTTTATTAATTTAATTTTTACTCCTTTTGCGCTGGCAGTATTTATTTACAAAGGACAAATAGATATTGTGGCAGGGCTTGTTCTCGCAGTTGGCAACTCAATAGGGGCATATTTTGCAAGTAAATATGCAGTAGCCTGGGGAGCTGCTTTTGTAAGATATGTACTTATAATTGTAATACTTGGTGCAGGAACCAAACTGTTGTTTTTCTCCTGATTTATATTATTACTTGCTTCGGGCTTTTTTGAATACAATGTTTATAAATGCTCTGAAAAAATATTTAATATCTGTACACCAGCCACATTTTGCATACGCTTCAAGGTATCTTTTCTCAGATTCGATGATTTCCTCAAAATTTCGTGGCATATCGGCATAATAGGGGGGAACCAGTCCCGGGCGGTAGTTATGGCGGATTTTTATTAAATCATCCGGATAAAGACTTTGGTATTGACTGCTCAATGGACGTACCCCGACAAGTTTCAGATCTCCTTTGAAAAGATTATAAAGCATAGGCAATTCATCTAACCAGAATTTACGCATAAACCTTCCAAAGCAGGTTATTCTAAAGTCATTCTTAAATTTACCTCCACTTTCAAGACGGTTTTTTTCATAGATGTATTGCTGAAGATATTCGGAGTAAGGGTACATTGTACGAAATTTATACACTTTTATTTGCCTTAGTCCCTTACCTGTACGTTTCATTCCAAATACTGGACCATAAGATGGAGATTCGTCGTAAACAGGTTTCTTAACTTTTCGGGCAACAAAATAATAAAGATATCCGTGTACTTCTTCGTGTAATACTTCAAAACCACAGGAGTATAGCCTGCCAAGGGTTTCCGCCCTGCTTATTATTCGGTTACGGCCACCTGTGAGAGAAAAATACAATTTTTTGGTTATCGGTAATTTTGGAATTACGCGCTTGAAAATATAATCACCCAAAATATAAAGTTGGTTTATAAAGCCGGGAAATTTATTCATTAAACGCTTGTATCTGAGTTCAAGGGTTTCGGAACAGCCAATAAAAAGAGTATCGTTATCAACGCTTTCGTTTATGGTTTCAAAGAATTTATTTATCCTTCGTACATCATTAATTCTTCGAAGGTTGATAACTGTTTTTGTAGTTGACTTATAAAGGTTGTGAATGTTAAAAATGGAGGTTGTTGAAAAAACCTGGGTGGAAGGATTGTTCACATCTGCAAACATTGAAATCATCTTCAACACATCTGAGCCAGCTTCATCAAGAATGTTTTTCTCAATTTTCGAAAATCCATCCCCAATCTTTTTTACGGGTATATCCAGAATTTCCCTGGCAATAACTTCTTCGCCAATATAACGGAACTGCTTCTGATTATCCTTCATAAAGTTTTTATCCTTATTTCTTCCCTTTTATCTTCCCCTGGGTTTATATTTTGCTTTTAATATTGCAAAGACAAATGTAAATTGTTAAGTATGTTGCTTTATAGGTGTAACACTTAAAAATACTGGTCTTTTCATCCTATTTGCTTCACATGACTTTCCGGAATCTGGATTTCAATGGATTTATTTAGCTGATCAATTCGTAAAACAATTTTCATCCTGTTTTTATATTGCACCAACTCAGCCCTGAGTCCCCGCAGGGGTCCTTTAATAATTTCCACAAATGCTCCAGGGGGAATTTTTTCGGGCAAGGGTTGAGAAACTATATCTGTTGAAAGAACCCATTTTATATTTTCAATTTGCTCATTCGGAATCTCAACAGGTTTACCTTCAAAGCTTATAAATCTTATTAAACCCGGCACGGTTAACAACATATGTAGTTCCGATGCTTTGGTATAAACAAAAATATAAGAACTGAAAAGCGGGATATCTATCCATTTTTTACGGTCGCTCCATTGCCTTAGAGTTCTTATCAAGGGTAAGTAGCAAGTAATACCCCGTTCGAGCATAAATTTTTCTGCCTTCTTTTCATAACGAGGCCTGGTATATGCTGCATACCATCTAAAATCATCCATATTTTTCCAAAAATCTGCAAAAGTAATATTTTCAAAATGGAAAGATGCGCTATTTTTCTTTTTTTATTTGAAAATATTATTGTTTTTCAGATGTTTAAAACACAAAAACAAAAATCAGGAATTGTTTTTCAGTGTTTCTCTCTGCCATTATTTATTACCTTTGCATGGTTATAATGACTGATTGCAGCGAAATTATAACAGAAAGGAATGATTCTATCGGAATATTTTCGCCACTTTATTAACAATTGTGAATTTCTTGTACTTAATTCAGATAAATTATCTACAAAAAACACATGGCGTTTCGGCGCATGCGTTTTAAAATCCCGGAATATATATTTCCGGTTTTTTGGAGAACAAATCCAACTCTGACAAACATGAAAGATCCTGTACAGTTTGGTTTAATAGGTGCAGCTGGTTATATAGCTCCCAGACATATGAAAGCAATCAAGGAAACCGGTAATAATTTACTTGCTGCTCTTGACCCTTTTGACAGTGTGGGAATTATAGACAACTATTTCCCGGATGCTGATTTTTTTACAGAACCCGAGCGATTCGACAGGCATATGGATAAACTCAGGCGCAAAGGAGAAAAATCTATTGATTTTGTGAGTATTTGTTCTCCCAATTACCTGCATGATTCACATATAAGAATGGTTTTGCGTAACCAGGCAAATGCCATTTGCGAAAAGCCACTGGTACTTAATCCCTGGAATCTTGACGGTTTGGCTGAAATAGAAAAAGAAACGGGGAAAAAGATTTTCAATATTCTGCAACTCAGGCATCATCATGCAGTGGTGTCGCTAAAAGAAAAAATAGAGAAAGGTCCTCGAGATAGAATTTACGATATAGACCTTACATATATCACATCACGTGGATCATGGTATTTCTATTCATGGAAGGGAAATAATGAAAAGTCAGGTGGTGTTGCAACCAATATCGGGGTTCACTTTTTTGATATGCTTACATGGATTTTTGGTAATGTGAAAGATAACATTGTACATGTGAGTGAAAAAGACAAAGCTGCCGGATATCTCCACCTGGAAAGAGCCCGGGTACGCTGGTTTTTAAGTGTGGATAGAAATGATCTGCCTGCAGAAATCAAGTCAAAGGGTCAGTTTACCTACAGATCAATAATACTTGATGGCGAAGAGTTTGAATTTAGTGGCGGATTTACAGATTTACACACCCTTACCTATCAGAACATATTGGATGGGAAAGGATTTGAGCTGGAAGCCTCAAGGCCCAGTATTACTATTGTACATGATATAAGAAATAAAACCCCGATTGGTTTCAAAGGTGAATTTCACCCACTAGCCAGGCAATAACAAATCATCAGAATCTCAATCAATAGACTCAAGCAAATCCTCGATCTCGGTGCGCTGGTTTTCCATCCAATGGGGGAGCTTTAATGAACTACCCAGATTTTCAATACTTTCATCTACCAGAAATCCCGGTCCCGAAGTAGCTATTTCAAACAAAACTCCACCAGGTTCTTTGAAGTAGATTGACCGGAAATATTGCCGGTCCATAACCGGTGAAGGGGAAAATCCTGACTTTACCAATGATTTTCGAATTTGCTGCTGGCTTTCTTCATCTTGTGTTTGAAAGGCAAGGTGATGAACAGTGCCTGTACCCGGCATCTGATTGGGTGATGATGGATGTGAAATCAAATCAATATAGTACCCGGGTTTATTTTCACCTGAGAAAAGCCTTACCCGATCACCTGTATTTTCCAGTATTTTGTGATTCAGTTCTCTCAGTAAAAAGTCCAGTGTCGGATCAAAAGATGCATAACTTAACACAGCGCTGAAAAAACCCTTTATGGAATTTTCGGCCGGAATACCGGGTGTTTCCCCACCCATTCGGCCATCCTGTGAATTGGCAACAAGCTCAACAGGCATTCCGTCAAAATCTTCTAAAACAAGATATTCTTCGTTGTAGCGGGTATATGGTCCGCGATAGTCAATCTGGAAGGTTTTAAAACGGTTTCGCCAGAATTCAATAGAGTTTTCTCCTATGGAAAACAGTACAGCACTCATTGAATTGTTACCGGAACGTCCTCTGGGAACGCCTTTAAAAGGGAAAAATGTAATTGCAGATCCCGGTCGTCCTGTTTCGTCACCATAATATAAATGCCAGGTTTCGGGGCTGTCATAGTTTATGGTTTTCTTCACGAAGCGAAGACCCAGAACTTCAGTATAAAACCGAATATTATTTTTTACACTTCCGGCTATTGCCGTAACATGATGTAAACCATTTACAAGATTATCAGACATTGAAATTCGGATTTATTTGTTTAATTTGAGCAACAAGCCTGTTGACAGATTGTTCACATAAATTAACCATTTGTAAGTTTCCTTATTTTTTCGCGGTAAGATGATCAGTAAGATAGGGAAGTCGAAAACTATAAGGAATAGATTTTACCAGAACAGTAAGAATTATAGGAAAAAAAGCACTGTTAAAACCCTGTGGAATAAAGGGCCATAACACCAGCATTGCCAATGACAGCAAAGAAACTATCCTGAAATAAAATATGCCGGCAGGTTTTTTACGCTCATACGTTGAAACCCATATATAATACAAATGGGTTGGTATAGCCCACAAAATATTAAGATTGATCTTTGTTGTTATATGATCGGTAAAAAACCAGAGAAAAAGGATAACCAACCCTGTTATACCAAGTAAGGAAAAGAACGTAAGATCAAAAATCCGGGAAAAGCGCCTGTTTACAAAGCTTATCAATGCCAGAACAAAAAGAGCCCAGAATACCTTTTCAGGAGTAAAAAACCCTGCCGGCGCAAGCTGTGTGGTTTGCTGCAGCAATATGCGATGTTCGGTTACCAGCTGCCTCCCATCGCTATGTCTGGCGAGTGCAAATGCAATAAGCATTTCATCAGGGAGGTACATAAAATCATAGTATGTGGCTACCTTATCGGCCGGAAGGCCCAGGGCCAGATCTATTCCAAATGCACTCCAGGGCATATTAACCAGAAAAGGTTGTAACATTTCGCGCAGGCTCCGATACGACTTATATGATGGTTGATATTCAAACTCATAATCAAGAAGACTTCTTATCTCGGCAAGATTTTCAGGAACAATTCCCGGGTGTTTGTACCATTCTATGTCAAGAACATCATCGGCCAGATCACGGATGCGTGTGGCACAATTATCATAAAAAAAATCATAATGGTAATAAGCATTTTCGGGCAGGCTGTTTTCCATAAGATAATTGAACATCTTTTGCCTTTCAAGCAAAGTAAGATGTAAAATCTGCTCAAATACTGCACGGCCATCGAAACGGTATTCTGCCATAAAGTATTCCATCGGAACCACTGATAGCTTATACAATAATTTTCCCCTCACAAACTTTAGATAAAAGTTTGGAGTATCGAAATCAAAAGTTCCATAATTAAAGACCAGATCGATATTATTAGCGGGATCTGTTACTCTTACTGCATTATGTCCGAAAACAGAATAGAGCTCATCACCCGGACTTGCAGTCAGCATACTGATTTTAGATTCTTCTGAAAGCACCGGGTAGGTGGCAGCTGTCAGTTTTAACGGCAGAAGCAGGGCAACAAAAAGAAGAAAGCAAAAAGCCCGGATATTTTTCATGTAAAAAACAGGTTAATGAATATTTAAGACTCTGAAAAACAATGTGCAAAAATACTACTTTAGAAAATTTTGAGAGTATACAAATATTAAATATGTGTTAAAGTTACCAGGATGAAATATCACACATGATTTTTTACAATGAATTGAAAAACAAAAGGAAATAATTTTTATCTTTGCAGCCTGAAAATTTGAGCCGTTTTGTCAACATCTCAATAAAAAATTTATT
>CAYXIT010000005.1:29831-38383 GCA_964465275.1 uncultured Bacteroidales bacterium
ACAATTAGTTGTTAATAAATTTGCCCGAATTAAAAATTAGTTATAGCTTTGCACCCCCGTTTGATAAGGGGTGTTTCGTGTTATAAAAAAAACAAATACAGCAAATTAAGCGAGCAATGAATACAACAAGCTACAAAACCATATCTGCCAACAAGGAAACCGTTACAAAAGAATGGATATTGGTTGATGCAGAAAATGAAATTTTGGGTCGTCTTGCCAGCAAGGTAGCCAAAATTGTACGTGGTAAGAACAAGGCAAACTTTACGCCTCACGTTGACTGCGGTGATAATGTAATCATAATCAATGCGGAAAAGATTCAGCTTACCGGAAACAAGTGGGACCAGAAAGAGTATGTTCGCCATACAGGATATCCCGGAGGACAAAGATTCACTACTGTTAAACAGATGCTGGACAAAAACCCGACTGAAATCATACGGAAAGCCGTAAAAGGCATGCTTCCGAAAAATCGTTTGGGAAGTGCACTATTAAGCAATGTATTTATTTACACAGGGAGTGAGCACCCTCACCAGGCGCAGCAACCTAACAAAATCAACCTTAATACAATTAAGTAAGCATGGAAGTTATCAACACTATAGGAAGAAGAAAAACTGCCGTTGCGAGGGTATACTTAAAACCCGGCAGTGGTCAGATGACCATCAACAAGAAAGAAAGCAAGGATTATTTTACCACTGGTATCCTGCAGTATGTGATTAACCAGCCGTTTGAAATTACCGGAAATGAAGGTAAATATGATGTAAAAGTAAACCTTGATGGTGGTGGCATTAAAGGACAAGCTGAAGCATTAAGGTTAGCTCTATCAAGGGCTTTGGTAGAAATCAATGCTGAATGGCGTCCGGCCCTTAAATCCAAAGGTCTTCTGCGACGTGACCCACGAATGGTTGAACGCAAAAAACCAGGCCAGAGGAAAGCAAGGAAGAAATTCCAGTTCAGCAAACGTTAATCTCAACTTATTGGAAAACTTATTATTAGCATGGCAAGAACGAATTATAATGAACTTTTAGATGCCGGTGTACACTTCGGACACCTGAAAAGGAAGTGGAACCCCAACATGGCTCCTTATATCTTCATGGAAAGAAATGGTATTCATATCATCGATCTGAATAAAACCATTGCCAAAATAGATGAGGCCGCAGCTGCATTGAAACAAATTGCAAAATCCGGTAAAAAAATACTTTTTGTTGCCACAAAAAAGCAGGCAAAAGAAGTAGTTGCGCAGCAAATCAAGCAAATCAATATGCCTTATGTTACCGAAAGGTGGCCCGGTGGAATGCTTACCAATTTTGCTACCATCAGGAAAGCTGTTAAGAAAATGAGCTCTATCGATAAGATGGCAACCGATGGTACTTTTGATAATATTTCTAAAAAAGAAAGATTGCAAATCACCCGGGAAAGAGCAAAACTTGAAAAACAGTTTGGTTCAATAGCCGACCTTTCAAGGTTACCTGCAGCTGTTTTTATCGTTGATATTATGAAAGAGCATATTGCAGTTGCTGAATCTCAAAAACTTAATATCCCAACATTTGCTATAGTTGATACCAACTCAGATCCCAATATGGTTGATTTCCCTATCCCTGCAAATGATGATGCATCCAAGTCTATTTCTGTAATTTTGAAAAAAATGGTTGAAGCCATTGAAGAAGGACTAACGGAAAGAAAACTTGAAAAAGATAAAGCAGCCGAAGAGGATGAAAGAGATGTTCAGGATCTCGAAATCCAGGCAAAATCTTTAGAAGAAGTTGAAGATATGGATGAGGATGAAAAGGAAGCTGCCAAAAATAAGGCTAGAAAGCTAAAGGTCAAAGATGAAGAGGAAGATGGTGAACCTGTTAAGAAAACTTCAAAAGCTCCTAAAGGTGCTGCTTCCAAAAGACCAAGAAAATAAACGTATATATAAATTTTTAATCAAAGAAATAATATGGCAAATATAACTGCTGCTGAAGTAAACAAACTACGAAAACAAACCGGTGCGGGTATGATGGACTGCAAGAAAGCACTGGTTGAAGCGGATGGTGATTTTGAAAAGGCCATTGATATTCTCCGTAAAAAAGGACAAAAAGTTGCTGGTAACCGCGCCGACAGAGATGCAAATGAAGGCGTTGTTTTGGCTAAAGTTACAGATGATAAAAGATCTGCCGCAATTATCATGTTGAACTGCGAAACAGATTTTGTAGCGAAGAATCAGGAAATGGTTGATTTTACTGGAAAACTGCTGAATTTAGGTATCAGCAAAGGATGTAAAAATGCTGAAGAATTGATCAACACAGATCTTGAAGGAAGAAAAGTACAGGAACATCTTACCGATATGATCGGGAAAACAGGTGAAAAACTAGAACTTTCCAAATTTGATATTATAACCGGCGATGTAGCATTTGCATACATTCACCCGGGAAACCGTGTGGCATCTGTTGCTGCATTCAATAAAGCTGATGTTGCTGATGTTGATGTGGCCGGAAAAGATGTGGTAATGCAGATTGCTGCGATGGCACCTGTTTCACTTGATCCCGAAAGTGTTCCTGAAGATGTGAAGCAAAGAGAGATCGAAATTGGTATGGACCAGGCTCGTCAGGAAGGAAAACCAGAAGCAATGCTTGAAAAAATTGCTATGGGTAAGCTTAATAAATTCTTCAAAGAAAGCACTCTTTTAAACCAGGAGTTTATCAAAGACAGCAAGAAAACGATAAAACAAATGCTTGCAGACTATGATAAAGATCTTACCGTAGTTACCTTTAAAAGGTATGCACTATCATAACCAGATAAAAAAAGAAAAATGTAAAGGGGCTGTAATGCCCCTTTTTTTATGCCAGATTTTTATTTCAAGGTTAGGGCTGTTAATTTATGCATGTTCAATTATAAAAAAAAGATGTAAACTTGCATCGTAAATTCTTTTAAATCTGAAAAAATTATGGCTTTATACAAAAGAATTCTTTTAAAATTAAGTGGTGAATCACTTGCTGCCGGAACAGGACATGGCATAGATGCATCGGTGCTGGAAAAATATGTTTCAGAAATAAAATCCGTGTATGAAAAAGGCGTAGAAGTTGGAGTAGTTTTGGGCGGGGGAAATATTTTCCGTGGTGTAACGGGTAGCCAGAAGGGTTTTGACAGGGTGCAGGGTGATTATATGGGAATGCTTGCCACTATCATTAATTCACTTGCTATTCAGTCGGCCCTGGAAAAAGCAGGAATAAAATCTGCTGTTTTATCAGGCATTGCAGTTGACCCTCTGTGTGAGCGGATGAACCGCCGCAAAGCAATTCAATATCTTGAAAACGGATATGTAGTTATAATCAGTGGGGGCACAGGAAACCCATTCTTTACAACCGATTCTGCGGCTGCATTAAGAGCTGTGGAAATAAAAGCGGATGTGCTATTGAAAGGAACACGTGTAGATGGTGTTTATTCAGCCGATCCGGAAAAGGATCCAACTGCTGAAAAATTCACTGAAATTACATTTGATATGGCCTATAAAAAAAACCTGAGAATCATGGATCTTACAGCTTTCACTCTTTGCATGGAAAATAACATTCCTATCATTGTTTTCGATGTGAACAGGGCAGGCAATCTTAGTGAAATTATTGTTGATGGTAAACCAAATGGTACGCTTGTGAAAAATTCATGATTTTTGTACATATTTTTGTAAAAAGAGTATTTTTGTAAGCACATCAAAATTTAACCTGAAAGGAATATTGCTATGAGTGAAGAAACTGTCTTTTTATATGATGAAACCGAGGAAAAGATGGAAAATGCCATTAAGCACCTCGAACGTGAATTGATCAAAATCAGGGCGGGTAAGGCAAACCCTCAAATGCTTGACAGTGTTAAAGTTGACTATTACGGAACCATGACACCGCTCTCGCAGGTTTCAAATATAAATACCCCTGACCCCAAATCAATTGTTGTACAACCGTGGGAAAAGAACATGCTTGGCCCGATTGAAAAGGCAATTTTGGTCGCCAACCTTGGTTTTAACCCCCAAAATGACGGAACCATTATTCGCATCGTTGTACCGCCTCTTACCGAAGAACGCCGGAGAGATCTGGTTAAAAAGGCCAAAGCGGAAGCTGAAAACTGTAAGGTCAGTATCAGAAACGCCAGACGTGAAGCTATGGATTCTGCAAAAAAACTGGAAAAAGAAGGTGAGCCCGAAGATGAAGTGAAAAGACTGGAAAACGATATTCAGGAGCTTACAAATGATTTCATTAAAAAAGTTGACACCTTACTGGAAGCCAAAGAAAATGACATCATGACAATATAACAGAATACAAATTTGTTTAACCGGCTGGTTATCCGGCCGGTTTTTTTATTTACCGCAATTGCTGCAAATGCCGGGAATGTTATGCTTGTCAAACATTTTAGAACGAAAACGCTGCATCGGTTCAGACCTCCATATATCACCATAATTTGTATTACGGACATTTATATCAAATTCCGGTGTTTTGTCATAACAACATGGTACAACCCGTTCATCGCTTGTGTAAACCATATGGCTCCATAATCTGAAACAGGGAGCCGCAATATTACCCTTCTTTATTTTTCTGTTTTTGTAACGGTTGTATTTATCTGTTTCGGGCAATAATTCTTCTTTTCCGGTTTCTGTGTAGATCTGCATACTTTTAAATTCCAATTTATCTGCTTTTAGGTCATAAGCGAGAGCAACTGCATCGGAAAGGCGTTTTTCATTTTTCTTGTTCACCAACATTTGTATTACCAGCAGAGGGTTCTGGCGATTCATTCTTTTTTTTGTGATTGCCAGTTTCTTTACGCCGTCACATACTTTTTTAAACTGACCACCCTGCCGGTATAAGTTGTATGAATGATCATCCGGCCCGTCAACAGACACAATTATCCTGTCGAGGCCATTTGTGATTATTTTCCGGCAGGTATTTTCATCCAGAAAATGACCATTGGTTGATACTGTTGTATAGAAATCAAATGTTTTTGCCAGTTTTATCACCTCTGGAAGTTCCGGATTTAGAAAAGGTTCTCCCTGGAAGTAAAGATTGCAGTAAAATGAATGCTTTTGATGTGTAGAAAGTATTTTTTTTACATATCCGTATTCTGCTAATTTCCTGGTTCTGTTTGTCTTGCCCATACCGGTAATACATTCCGGACACTTCAGGTTGCATATTGATGCTGTTTCTATGTTCAGCGAGAAAGGTTCAGACCAAATGATATTACGTTTCAAAAGGCCTGAGACACGAAATGAAGCAAGAGTTTTTATGTAATTGATAATCCGATGAAAGTTCAGGGTTCTTATTAACCGAATCCTGTCATAAAACAATGCTTTGCGATTAAATATCATTTACCGTAGTTTTTGAATTCAAAAAACTTACTCCCTGCGGTTAAATTCATCTCGAAGGCTTTGGATCAGTCTGGACTTGGTTGAAAACTGCCGGACAAAGATCCGGATTACACTATAAGTGGGGATGGCTATGATCATACCAAAAACACCTGCCAGCATTCCTGCCATCATAAAAACAATAAAGATCTCCAGAGGATGTGCCCGTAAACTTTTTGAATATATCATCGGTTGTAAAACGCCAACATCTATTGTATTAACAATAATAAAAGAAGCCACAATAGCTAATATGAGTGGAACCATTTGTGAATAAAACTCCAGGTGAAGATTAACTGAAATCCCCAGAAAAACCCCGATAAAAGTTGCAATAATTGGCCCAACGTAAGGAATAACATTGAGTATGCCTGCAAAAAAGCCTATTACCAGAGCGTTGGGCAGTCCTATTATCCACATACTGAAGCTGATAAGAATAAATACAGATGTTAGGTCGGTAATCAAACCTGCAAAATAACGTCTGAGCAATAATTTGCTCTCGAATAGGATTTCACGGGCTTCAGCTTTATGGGGTTGCGGGGTAAAAAAAACAATGATATTGGAAAAAAGATTTTTCTCCTTCATGAAGAAAAAAGTAATAAAACTAATAGCCAGAAACCCGAAAAAAACTTCGATTGTAAAATTGATCAATGAATTAAAGATGGATGAAAATCTTTCGAAGGTTGCTATGGCAACCAGTTCAGATAAAATTTTACTTCCAATCGTTTCTTCCGGTCTTAACAATGTCCATTCACGCAACGAAAGTTCAAGCTGCATAAGCGGTTCTTCAAGACTGCGGGAAATTGCACTTACATCAAGCTCCGAAACAAAGGCAGCCTGCGAGGCCAAAAGCGGAAGAAAGAAAGACACTATTCCGGCAAAAATACCGATCATCAATATAAGGGTAATAAAGGCACAAATACCCATGGGAAGTTTTATCTTTCCAAAATGAACACGATGTAAAAACTCTGCAATCGGTTGACCAAGCAATGACAGTACAACTGAAATGAGTATGTACAGCACTATACGAAAAAAATACCATACGAATAGCCCGGTAAGTACCACTAAAATGAGAATGATAATATTTCTGAATGCACTTCCCATCCAATAAATTTAAAAAATATTTCAATTAATACTTACATTATAATAAAATCATTTTCTGGTCTTTCCGGACCACTTCCTTCCAATAAATGCAAAGCAGTTTTACGGTCTTTCTGAAGTTGTTTTTCAAGTATATTTAATGACGAGAATCGCATTTCATCACGAATTCGTGTTTGAAAATGAATTGAAATATTATGCCCGTAAATATCCTGCGAAAAATCAAAAATATGTGCTTCAATGGTTACATTTTCAAGGTCTAACGTTGGGCGTATGCCTATATTGATCATGGTTTTGTACCAGCTGAATTCATGTTTAACCCAACCGGCATAAACCCCCATAGCAGGGATGATTTTATCAGAATCCTCAGGTCTTAAATTGGCTGTAGGGAAACCCAAAGTTCGTCCGATCTTGTTTCCATAAACTACTTCTCCGGTTAGTGGATAAAGGTATCCAAGTTGCTTATGCCAGTGAAAATTACGATTGTTTTCAAAGGAAGAGCAAATAAACTCTGAAGATATTGAAAGATCAACCCCATTATTTGAAATGCCACACAAAAGGTGAAGATTGTTTTTTTCTTCTGAAAATTTATTGTTAAAGGAAAGCCTGATGTTCTGATATTCATCAGCGGCAACAGAATAATAGTGTTTTACACCCAATTGTTTAAGAAAAAGCATTCTTTCACTTTCTGAGAGGATGGTTTTAATCTCAGATAAAGAATGATCAGGAAACACATCCAGAAAAAGAATCTGTGAAGGAGAGTTTTTTGCCAGGATATCAAGAATCTCACTGATCCCATCTTTTTTTAATTGAAAAAAAGCACCTGCAACTAATCCGTTGAAGATATCTGCGTTAATTTCATTCAATTGATTGTAAGTACGCAACTTTTAAATGTAGTTTTGTTTGATTCTGACAGTTATATCAAATAGAACGTGTATTATACAAAACTAATATTTTTGAGTGTATACAAAATACATTTTATCAAGGTGCAAAAAATAAAATTTATACCTTAAAAAAACCGGCAAATATGAAAAATCCGTAAATTACTTGGTTTTGAGTGTTTAAATTTTATTAATATTGTTCTTTCGAAAATTCAGTAAGTTTTACAATAAACTCCGGGTAAATGGAAAAGATTACGGGTAAAATTGCACAGGTCATTGGGCCTGTTGTTGATGTAGCGTTTGAAAACACCAATATTCTTCCCTCAATTTATGATGCTCTGGAAGTAATAAATGATCAGGGTATAAAAATTGTATTGGAATGTCAGCAACACATGGGCGAAGATACAGTAAGAACGGTGGCCATGGATTCAACAGATGGTTTATACCGTGGTATGGAGGTTTTATCGCTTGGCGGACCTATTACCATGCCGGCCGGACAGGAGATAAGAGGAAGGTTATTCAATGTTATTGGAAAATCTATTGATGGTTTGGGAGAAGTAAAAACCGCAAAACGCTATAATATACATAGCGATGCTCCTAAATTTGAGAACTTAAAAACTGAAACTGAAATACTTTACACCGGAATTAAGGTTATCGATATGCTGGCACCGTATCCCAAAGGTGGCAAGATAGGATTGTTTGGAGGAGCTGGCGTGGGTAAAACGGTATTGATCATGGAGTTGATCAACAATATAGCCAAAGGCTACCAGGGAACCAGTGTTTTTGCCGGTGTAGGAGAAAGAACAAGAGAAGGTAATGATTTACTCAGAGAGATGATTGAATCGGGTGTAATCCGTTATGGAAAAGAATTCCAGAAATCAATGGAAGAAGGCCACTGGGATCTCAGCAAAGTAGATCATAAGGAACTTGCACAATCGCAGGCAACCTTAATATTTGGTCAGATGAATGAACCTCCTGGTGCACGTGCCAGGGTAGCATTATCAGGGTTGGCAGTAGCTGAATACTTCAGAGATGGTGATGATGAGACATCCGGGTCGGACATTCTGTTTTTTATTGATAATATTTTCCGCTTCACACAGGCAGGTTCTGAGGTATCTGCTCTTCTTGGACGGATGCCTTCCGCAGTAGGTTATCAGCCAACACTCGCCACTGAGATGGGCTTGATGCAGGAACGCATTACATCAACAAAAAGAGGATCA
>CAYXIT010000005.1:38393-48081 GCA_964465275.1 uncultured Bacteroidales bacterium
CGCCGGCTACAACTTTCACTCACCTGGATGCTACAACCGTTTTGAGCAGAAAGATTTTTGAACTTGGTATTTATCCTGCAGTGGATCCACTTGATTCAACATCACGAATTCTTACCCCTGAAATCGTTGGAGATGAGCATTATAATACAACCAAAGAAGTAAAAATGATCCTTCAACGATATAAAGAACTTCAGGATATTATTGCTATACTCGGCTTGGATGAGTTGTCAGAAGAAGACCGTCTTATTGTAAGCAGGGCCCGCAGAGTGCAGCGATTCCTCTCGCAGCCATTCTTTGTTGCCGAACAGTATACAGGCCTTAAAGGTACTTTTGTTCCCATTGAGGAGACCATAAAAGGATTTAAAATGATCATGAATGGGGATGTTGACGAGTATCCCGAATCAGCTTTTAACCTCGTTGGAACCATTGAACAAGCCATTGAGAAGGGTAAAGCCATTCTGGAAGAATCAGCCAAAAGTTAAGTGCTATGCAATTGAAAGTTTTGTCGCCGCAAGAGTTTATCTACGAAGGAGAAGTTGTTCTTGTTCAACTCCCCGGTTATATGGGGTCATTTGAAATTTTGAACAATCATGCTCCGTTAATAGCCCGGATTGATAAAGGAAAAATCAAAATCATTGATGAAGGAAGAAACAAATTTTATCTCGAAGTAAATCCGGGTATAGTAGAAGTAAAAGATAACAATATTGTTGTTCTGACCGAATAGAAAATTAAAATTTTTCTTACCTCCCTAAGCTTTACACCTTTAGGATTTGTTGATTATTTGTCACCGGAATTATTTGGACGGGATTTATTATCTTTACCAAAATAATCGGATATAATGGAAAAAAGATGGGTAATACAAGACCCGGGTGATCAAAATATAGTCAATAAATTATCGGAAACTTTGTCAATTGACAAAGTTTTAGCGCGTTTGCTGGTTCAAAGAGGAGTAACCAGCTATCCCGAAGCAAAAGATTTTTTCAGACCTTCACTTGACAGTTTGCATGATCCTTTTCTTATCAAGGATATGGATAAGGCAATATCACGCATTGATCAGGCAATTGAAAGGGGAGAGAGGATTATGGTATACGGTGATTACGATGTGGACGGAACTACAGCGGTAGCTCTTACCTATGCGTTCCTGAGTGATTATTACAACAATATTGATTTTTATATACCTGACCGGTACAAGGAGGGTTACGGTATTTCTCTCGAAGGTATTGATTACGCAAAAGAAACTGATGTAAAGCTTATTATTGCATTGGATTGCGGAATAAAAGCACTTAATCAGATTAATTATGCCCGCGAAAAAGGCATTGATTTTATTGTATGCGACCACCATCGCCCGGGAGATGTTTTGCCGGATGCTGTGGCAGTTATTGATCCAAAGCGTGATGACTGTCCTTATCCCTATAAAGAGCTTTCAGGCTGTGGATTAGGCTTTAAGCTTGCCCAGGCTTACTACCAGAAAAACCGTTTACCTTTCCGGGATCTTGAAAAATTTCTGGATCTGGTTGCCGTGAGTATCGCTGCTGATATTGTTCCCATTACAGGCGAAAACAGGATTCTGTCTTATTTCGGACTAAAAAGGCTGAATTTTGACCCCAGGCCGGGTTTTGAATCCATCCTGTTTTACAGTAATGTAATCAGGAAGAGCCATTCGTGCGACAGAACAGTTTTTACGAGAGAAATAACCATTGGAGATGCAGTTTTTCTTATTGGGCCCAGAATAAATGCTGCCGGTAGAATTGAAAGTGGTAAGGCTGCTGTTGAGTTATTGCTTTGCGAACGAATGGGAGAAACTCATGTTCTTAGTCAGAATATCAATAACAATAATACTGAAAGACGGTCACTTGATACAGAAATAACCCGTCAGGCGTTGGAAATGATTGAACTGGACCCGGAGTTAAAAAAGAGCAAGTCTACGGTTCTGTTCAATCCTGAATGGCACAAGGGAGTTATAGGGATTGTTGCATCAAGGCTTACCGAATCTTATTACCGCCCAACGGTAATTTTAACCGAGTCAAATGGTGTGATTACCGGCTCTGCCAGATCAGTAAAGGATTTTGACGTTTACGATGCAATTGATGCATGCAGCGAATATCTTGATCATTTTGGCGGACACAAATATGCCGCAGGGCTTAGTTTAAAACCTGAAAATCTCGATAAATTCAGAATGGCATTTGAAGAAACCGTAGCCAATACCATTACGGATAATATGCTTATTCCCGAAGTAGAAATTGATGACGAATTGCAACTTTCACAAATTACACAGAAATTTTTCAGAATACTCAAGCAATTTGCGCCTCATGGCCCCGGTAATATGAGTCCTGTATTTCTTACCCGGGGGGTAATAGATAAAAACTCTGCCAGAGTTGTAGGTCGGAAGCATCTTAAAATGATCGTCAGTCATCCCGATGAACCTGGAAAAAGCTTCAATGCAATTGCTTTTCAGCAAGCGCATCAGTTTGAGGCAGTAAGCTGGGGAAAATATTTTGATATTGTTTACCAGGTTGAGGAAAATGAATGGAACGGTACACGCACTCTTCAGCTTAATGTCAAAGACATAAAAACTTATCTGTAAAAGGATAATTTAAATCTTGTAAAAAGGAATACACATTAGTTTTTAAACCCAATATTTTTGAATACAATTCATGGAAACAGTTCTTAGCGGAATCAGATCAACCGGAAACCTTCATCTTGGAAATTATTTTGGTGCCATAAAAAATTTTATTAAGATGCAGCATGAACATCGCTGCTATTTCTTTATTGCGGATTATCATTCGCTTACCACTCACCCTACTCCTGATGACCTTCATCAAAATGTAAAACAGGTACTTGTGGAATATCTTGCTGCAGGTATTGATCCTGAAGTGGCAACACTTTATATTCAAAGTGATGTTCCGGAGGTAGCTGAATTATATCTGTTGCTTGGTATGAATGCATATATGGGTGAGTTGGAACGTTGTACTACTTTTAAGGAAAAAGCCAGAAAACAACCTGATAATATAAATGCGGGGTTACTTACCTACCCTGTGTTAATGGCAGCAGATATACTTATACATAAAGCACATAAGGTACCGGTTGGAAAAGATCAGGAGCAACATCTTGAGATGGCCCGTACATTTGGTAATCGTTTCAACCGATTGTATAAAACAAATTACTTTCCTGAACCATATGCTTTCAATTTTGGAGGCGATTTGATTAAAATACCAGGGCTTGACGGGAGCACAAAAATGGGCAAATCGGAAGGAGAGGGTAATGCCATTTATCTTGCTGACGACCCCAAAGCAATACGAAAAAAGATTATGCGGGCTGTTACTGATTCTGGTCCTGCAGAAATGAACCAGCCTAAATCTCAGCCTATTGAAAATCTTTTCAACATAATGAAAGTGGTTTCATCACCTGATACTGTTTCGCATTTTGATGAACTTTACAATAAATGTGAGATTCGTTACGGTGACATGAAAAAACAGCTTGCCGAGGATGTAATAGCTTTTACTTCACCATTGCGTGAAAAAATACTGGAAATAGGTGCAGATGATGTATATTTAAGCAAGGTAGCCCTTATGGGAGCTGAAAAAGCCCGTGAAAGTGCTTCTAAAACAGTTAAGGATGTAAGAGAGATCATTGGGTTTAAACCTTTTTGATATAATTGAATAGAAAAAAAATGATTGAAAACTGAAATTCGTTTTTTATGAATCCATGGAAAAGTTTAAGTGGTCTGGCAACCTGGTTTATGCGCATAGCGATGATGCTAATGATATTTGCCTGGTTTTTTCAAACATTTATGAATTTTAATCTAAACACTACTGATTTTTATAGGGCTACAGCTTTTATTGTATTAGGTGTTTTGATATTTGCAGGAGGTTTTTTAAGCAAACACACCCTTACGGTAATTTCCGCGATCGGGTTGCTCATTCTTTCAGCATTACAAGCATACTGGAGTTATAGTGGTGTAACGGGTATTTTTGCTCAGTGGCTTCTTATGACGTCTATTTCATTGTTTTTTGTAACCAACGGTAATAAATAATTTATGCCCAAAAATATAACAACAGCAAAAGAAAAAGAGAAGGTGGTTCTGGTGGGTGTTATAATGGGCCGCCAATCGGATGAAGTTGTTACGGAATATCTTGATGAGCTGGAATTTCTTGTGGAGACCGCCGGTGGTGAAACGTTAAAACGTTTCACACAAAAGCTTGACAAGCCGGATAAAGCCACCTTTATTGGCAGCGGAAAGCTGGAAGAAATTAAGGAATACATCCGGGAAAATGAAGTGGATATATTAGTTTTTGATGATGAATTATCCCCTTCTCAACAACGAAATGTTGAACGTACTGTAAAATGCAGGGTGCTGGACCGCAGTAATCTCATTCTCGATATTTTTGCACTTCGTGCACGCTCAGCCCATGCCCGCACACAGGTAGAACTTGCCCAGTATCAGTACCTGCTTCCAAGGCTCGCCGGTATGTGGACACACCTTGAACGTCAGAAAGGGGGTATTGGACTTAAAGGACCCGGAGAAAGAGAGATAGAAACCGACCGAAGGATAGTGAGAGACCGAATCGCCTTGCTCAAAAAAAAGCTGCAGCAAATTGATAAGCAAAAATCAACCCAGCGTTCAAACAGGGGAAGTCTTGTTCGCGTTGCTCTTGTTGGCTACACAAATGTGGGTAAATCTACTATCATGAATATGCTTAGCAAGTCGGAAGTTTTTGCGGAAGATAAACTATTTGCAACACTTGACACTACAGTGAGAAAGGTAGTAATTGAAACCCTTCCCTTCCTTTTGTCCGATACGGTTGGTTTTATCCGAAAGCTGCCACATCATCTGATAGAATCCTTTAAATCAACCCTGGATGAAGTAAGGGAAGCAGATATTCTGCTTCATGTGGTAGATATATCCCATCCTAATTTTGAAGAACAAATAACTGTTGTTAAAGAAACCCTGAATGAGATCATTGGAGAAAACAATCCTAAGGAATCCATAATGGTTTTCAATAAAATTGACAAATATACTTTTGTAAAAAAGGATGAAGATGATCTTACTCCTCCAACCAAAGAAAACACAAGCCTGGAAGAGCTGAAGCAAACCTGGATGGCTCGGGAAAATGCACCCTGCATCTTTATTTCGGCGAAAGAAAAACTAAACATTGAAAATTTCAGAAGACTACTTTATGAACATGTATTGGAAATTCATAAGAAGAGATATCCTTATGATACCCCGCTATATAATCCATGGAAGCTGAAAGATAAGTTTGATAAAGATAATTAGATAACCTTTCCCTGGATACGTCATGCATGATTATGCTTTGGCGAAAAACCGGCATAATTTTGCAACATCTTAACCCGGATACTTTATAATTATGTATTTGGGCTTTTTCATTGAAAACAACAGAAATGAAAAAAAGCAAAATTAAACAATATATATCGTTGCCTGTCCTTGGGTTTCAATACCTTGTTTCATTTCTTCCTTTGTCAGTACTATACCGGTTTTCAGGGTTGTTGAGCTGGCTTTTCCGTAATGTGTTTAATTATCGTCTTAGTGTAACAAGAGAAAATTTGAGAAACTCATTTCCGGAAAAAACCAATGAAGAACGTATAGTTATAGAAAAATCTTTTTACAGGAACCTTACAGATGTTATGGTTGAAGTAATTAAGCTTAAATCTGTTTCTGCCGGTCAACTCAAAAAGCGTTGTTTTTATTCACCGGAATCGGTTGAGCTTTTAAATCAATACCATAGTGAGGGAAAAAGTATTTTGATAGTTATGGGTCATATGGGCAACTGGGAATGGGCCGGAGCTGCATACCCGCTTTGGAACCGGCACCAAATAATAACTGCATACCGACCTTTGAGTAACAAGGCATGGGATCGCTACATGTACAATATGCGTAGTCGCACTGGTAACATTATAGTACCCATGAAGTCCATTACCCGTGAGATGCTTAATATGCGCCAGGAAGTAACAGGTACTGCATTGATTGCTGATCAAACGCCGCCGGTCGGCAATGCTTATTGGGTAAAGTTTTTACATCAGGAAACCCCATTTTTTAAGGGAACCGAAATATTATCGAAAAAATTTGATTTGCCTGTATTCTGGGGGTGTGTTAAAAGAGTGCAAAGAGGCTATTATCATATTGATATACAACTTATCACAGATAAACCCCGGTCGTTTGAAAGGGAAGGAAGCCTTACACGGCTGCATGCTTCTTTTCTTGAGCGCGATATCAGGGAGCAACCTGAATCATGGTTGTGGTCGCACAGAAGGTGGAAACATAAAATGCCTGGAAATGTTAAGTTGGTAGCAGATTAAAAATCTGCAATTAACGCTCAATCCTAAACTTATCACCAATGGCGAGTAGACTTAGCCTGCCATTTTCATCACGTTCCTGATCTATGGTAAGAGAAGTTCCTGTTATTTTGCTTAAACCTGCCAGTCCTGCTCCTGCTACATCCCAAAAACTTAGACGTCCATCAGAAATATTACTTTGAATTTCTTCAACATTAATACCTGTGTTTTTTTCCAGACCAGATAGAGCCAGTTCGGAAAAGGTGGTGTATTTCTGATCATTCTGTGTTGATACAGTTGCTTCAACTTGTTCCGCCTGACTGGGTAAATGTGCCAGAGAAACGCCTTTAAATTCTTCTCTTTGAGTAATATTTTGAGGTTTTTCACCAGCAGGAAGCATAGCAGTTCTTCGAGGTCCGATTCCCGGAACATCCAGGGGTTCAGGCATGATATTGCGGCTGAATGCCTGAATGGTTTGTGATGGACGGGTTGCGGATGTTGTTTTTACAACCGGTTGTTTTTCAGTTTCTTTAACAGGTTTTTCAACGATTTCATCTAGAGGCTGGGGTGCAATGGTTTCAATTTCATCTTCAACTACCGGAATATGCTGACTTAATTGAGGAATTTCGTCAACCCTGGGCATCATAAAAAATATTCCTGCCAGGAACAATATTACTGCTGCGGCAGCAGCGTAATGAAAATACCCTTTAAAATAAGCAGTCAATGGATATTTTTTCAGAGATGTTTTATCCGGGAATAAAATATTATCCTGAGCCTGAAGACGTACTTTACTAAACAAAGCAAAGTCTTTTTGCAGCATCTGGTCTTGGGAAACGGCACTAAGCAGCTCGGAAGATGCTTTTTCCGGGAGGTCTCCTTCAAAATATGCAATCATTGCTTCTTCATGACTTTTGGGCGAACCTGTTGCTGGTTTTTTCAGGCTCTCCTTTTGTGGCATGGTTAAATCAGAAGATTCGGGTAAAAAGACAAGATTGAAAGATTCAAATTCACTTTTCAGGTCAGGATGGTTATCGAGAAAATCCATAAGCTCCCCGACCTGGGTCTTTGTCAGGTTTCCTTCGTAAAAATCGAGGAAATAGGCTTCATAATTTTCTCTGTTTATTTTCATTGTTATGTAAGTTTAATGGTATCGTATTCTATGTTACTCTTAAATGTTAAAGTTCTCATTTCAACCTAAACTACTACGTCCATGCTGCCTATGTAATTTTTCAGGAATAATCTTGCTCTGTAAATATAAACCTTTACCTGCGATTCATTTAGGCCGGTTATTTCTCCTATTTCATGATATGAGTAACCTTCATAATCCCTTAACATTATTACATGGCGTTGAACATCGGGCAGCCTTTTAACAGCATCGTTTAAAATCTCTTTAAGATCGGAATAGGAATGATCAACCGTATGTAAATTTATTGCTGCATCATCCAGTTCAGTTTGCTTTTTATCTTTTCTGATACTGTCAATCATAGTGTGATATGCTGTTGTGAAAAGATAGGATTTTGCCCTGGAAAAGGAAATCTCTTCGGCCTTTGTCCACATTTTTTCAAAACTGTCCTGCACAATATCCCGGGCTTTTTCTTCATCTCTGATACTCTTCAGAATGAATCGGTAAACCCCGTCGGCATGCTCATCTACACAATGATTGTATTCTTTTGCTGTCATTCAATTCCGGATGAAATTTTTGTTTTTGTACTCATGTGACGTTTAAGGTCTACAGAAAGTTACAAACAAAATGAATAAAGTGATAAAGTAATCAATAAAAAACTGATATGCAGAAGGTTATTTCCATTCAAGTGTTTCCATGAGGATTCGGATATCATCGGCAAGAAATCGGATAACCGGTGCAAGAGAGTCGTTGTTTGGTGTTACATTAAAGTATAATGAACCCCGCAGGTAATGTTTTGTACTATCGGTAAGATAAAATTGCATTGGCGAAGCAGCTTCCCGCCCACGGATTTCATATAAAATGCCATACACGTTGGTTTCTTCGTTAACATATAAGTTTTCCTGGAAGCCGGTGGCCTTAGGAATATGCCGGTTTACAAAGTTTCGCCCGTCTTCAATGTAACTATATAGTTGTTCCTGACTTTCAATGGTTTTATAGCTAAGATGTAAAGATGCTTTGAATGAAGGGAATACCACATCAGCCCACCAGGGCTCAGCATCAGAGCGTTGATCAGGTAGCACATCACCATATACGGGATAACTGAATGAATAGGGAAAGATTGTATCAAACTGCCGGTATTCTTTTTCCGGAAGATCTATTCTCACATATCCGCGGGGTAAGGGAGTACCATTCTGATTGCATGACACCAGACCCAATGTTACGATAATTACTGTAAGGAAAATATAATACCAACGTAGAGTCATTTGTTTAAATTATTGATTTATAAAGGCTGACGCATTTCCGGACGTTTTATTATGAGCCCCTGCCAATTTTATTTTTTTTTAACCGGTTTATCCAACTTTATTTTTACCTGTTTAATCCTTCTGTTATCTACAGCATCCACAATCATTTCAAAATCATCAAAAGCAATTTTTTCTCCTTTATGGGGAAGTTCTTTTTTTATTTCAAGAATAAGACCGGCAATTGTATCAGCCTCTCCTTTTATTTCATTAAATGTGTTGTAATCTATTCCTGTTATTTTACAAAAGTCTTTCAACAGGGCTTTACCTTCAAAAACAAAATTTTGCTGATCTACTTTTGAATATATGGTTTCTTCAATATCAAACTCATCGTTTATTTCGCCCACAATTTCTTCAAGAATATCTTCGAGTGTCACAATACCTGATGTGCCGCCGTATTCGTCAACAACAACGGCCATATGTATCTTTTTCTCCTGAAATTCTTTCAACAAATCATTGATTTTTTTGCTTTCAGGGACAAAGAAACAGTTGCGAATGAGTTCCTGCCATTTAAAATCTTCCGGAGTGTCAAGGTGAGGTAAAAGATCTTTGATGTAAAGAATTCCTATAACATTATCAAAGCTTTCGCGGTAAACGGGTATACGACTATATCCTGCATCAACAATAACTTTTATAAGCTTTTCGAATGGAGTATCTTCGTCAACAGCTACAACATCCATCCTGCTTTTCATGATCTCTCGAGCATATATATTGCTAAACTGCACTATTCCGTATAGCAATTGCTTGTCTTCTTCTGTTCCGGTTTGTTCGTGAGTTATATCAATTGCATGTGAAATTTCATTGGCGCTAAGTCCTGTTTTCTTAGCAGCGAGCCGCTTATCAATGAAATTGGTTGATTTCACCAGCAGTGAACTAAGAGGATAGAAAAATTTTCTTAAGAAAATCAAGGTGCCCGTCATCATTAAAGCAAACTTCTCACTTTTTTGAGTAGCATAAACCTTGGGTAATACTT
>CAYXIT010000005.1:48142-55822 GCA_964465275.1 uncultured Bacteroidales bacterium
CTGCAAACAGCAATAAAAGGAAGGTAACAACAATTACCTGCACAATAAAGGCTGCAATTATATAATCATCGAGATTGAACACAATCTGGGTTATAAAAGTAGAGAGAATAATTACGGCAATATTTACCACATTATTGGTAATTAATATGGTTGCCAGCAAGCGCTTAGGCTTTTCAAGCAGGGTAATGATTTTATGTGCATTTTTATGGGAACTCTCACGAAGAATATCAAGCTGAGAGTGTTTAAGAGAGAAATAAGCAATTTCTGATCCTGAAATAAGTGCCGATAAAACCAAAAGCAGCAACATAATTATAAGGGCTAAGGCTGCTTCAGTATTGAAGGTATTAAAAAACGACAGAATCAATGAAACAAAACCCGAATAGGGCTCAGATGAATCTTCCAATGTGTATAATCCTTTGATTTTAATGCAAAAGTAATACAAAAAACGGCACAAAATCAAATTTTTGAATTTACATAAATTCCATTATTATAGCTTTTTTGCGTTTTTGATCTGCGTGGAAGTTTCCCATAAAAATTCCTATCTTTACTATCTGATTTTCTCCACCGGAATTTATTCCGGATAAAAAGCACCTGTCCGTGCAGGCAATAGTCTAAATTAAACCTTATTATATGAAGAAAGTAATCAGCTTTGCTGCTACGCCCCAAAACCTTCTGAAAATTACAGCCATTGATAAGGCATTTAAAAAATACCGAAAGGAAGTAAAACATGTTATTTGCCATGCAGGAAATGAAGAAGATGAAAGAGCATCTCTTTCTTCTTTTACAGATCTGGATTTTCCCCGAACCAATCATTATATTTCTGCGGGATTTGGCAGCCATGCGGCTCAGACAGCCAAAACCATGCTTGATGTAGAAAAGGTTTTACTTGATGAAAATCCCGACCTGGTTATACTTTCAGGACATCAGGATGCTACCCTGGCATGCGGTATTACCGCCTCTAAAATGCAGATACCCATTGCTCATATTGATGCCGGCTTGCGAAGTTTTGAAAAGTATAACCCTGAAGAGATCAACAGGATTCTTACCGATGTGCTTTGCGAGTACCATTTTGTAAGTGAACACAGTGCCATGAAAAATCTCAGGGATGAGGGTGAAAACTCCGACAAAATCTTTTTTACCGGAAATACTCTGGTAGATGTGCTTGAGATGTACTGGTCTGATATGGAAGAATCAGATGTAGCTGAAAAATTTAAGCTGGGAGATGAAAGTTATATTCTGGCCACATTTCATCATAAAGAAAATCTCGAAAAGAGACAAAATCTCAGCGAGATTACAGAAATGATAAAAAGACTTGGCAAAGAATGCAGAATTGTGTGGTTGCTTCCGGAATATGCCCATAAGAAACTGATTAAAAAAGGGTTGGATAAGGAACTTTCACCGGAAGTGATACTTTCAGGTCCTATTCCATATATCGATTTTCTTGCTTTGATGTATAACGCAGAAGTTGTTATTACAGACAGTGAAGGAATTCAGGAAGAAACTACATATCTTGGAGCTCAATGTATTACAGTAAGAAAATACACTGAACGAATTGTTACACTTGATGTAGGTACAAACCAACTTGTGGGATTTGATTTTGAAAAAGCTGAGAAGGTTGCTGAAGATGTACTCAAAGGAACCCTGAAACCTGGAAGAATACCTGAAATGTGGGACGGAAAGGCAGCCAAAAGAATTGTTGAAGTACTCATTGACGAAATGGATTAATACCGTTAGAGCTTACAGAAGAATGTTACTTCAATTTATTCATACTACAGATGATGTCATTTTTTTGCTCCAATAACCCTGTTATAGCAATATAAAAAGTTTAAAACTATTGCCTTTTGTGGTTAGGGCCTTAAATTTAGGCCTTGAAATTTGTGACCTTCTGACTTAACTCAAATTTATATTCCGGGTATTCATACAAAGATGGACGTTGTTCAGTTTCACCAATGCTGTAACCCCAAATTGAATCATATTCTTTTTTATCCTCACCCATATCTTCAACTTGTTCAAGATATGAAGCGATGGACTTTGATTCAACAATTACAAACTTACCCAGCTTTTTTATGATTGGGCTGTGGCTTCGGGTATGGTCATGATCAAATTCAAGTATTCTTCTCCCACTTCGTGTTATTCCTATGACCCTGTAAGTCATGCTTTTACCCACACCGGGCAGATTAAGTACGTTGCGATCAGTGGCTAAAAAGGGTAAACCAGCTTTTTCCCTCAAATTATTGATATGTTCAGTCATTTTTTCAGCTGTTTGCGGAAATTGCTTTACTTCATCAAGGTATTTTACAGGAACTTTTCCAATAATTTTTTCCTCCATTTGTTCCTGTACAGCCCTGGCATTGGTTGCAAACTTTGAACTGTTTTCCAAATAACCCTTAACTGAAAAAGTATAATAGGGCATTACTCCTACATCATTTAATTCTTTGCGAAGCCGGGCAGTATGCCCTCTGCGTGAAGCCGGAGCGGTAAACACCAACTGATTGGAAATCATCCAGCCAGCCTTGATGAGTCGCTCAATTCCTTCTTTGGCCTCAGGAGTAACTTCCATCGGAGACTGGAAATGCGTTTGAATAACAAATTCTTTGATTCCGATCCGGGATGCCTTCTCTTTAAAGGCAGCCAAAATCTCCATAAGTTTTGGTGTAATTCGTTGAGGAAGATAAACAGGTAAGCGCGTACCGAGTCGTATCCTAAGTATTTCGGCATATTTTTCACCATCAGGTCGGGTTTTGTTTGCTTCCTTCTTTCTTAACGCCATCTCATATACTGCATTAAGAATTTTTTCCATAGAAGAGTCGGAACTCATAAGAGCATCACCCCCTGTTATAAGTACGTCGCGAAGCCTGGAATCTTCCTCCCAGTATTTCATAATTTGCTTCAGTTTATCGTCCCAGGTTTCTTTGGGTTTGAGTTTATCAAGATCAAAGTTCAGGTTGCCTCTCTGAAAATCATACATGCGCTGGCAGGATGCGCATAGCCCGGCACATGCTCTTCCCATAGTATCAGGAATAAGAATTGCTACTTCCGGATAACGCCGGTGAACATTATGATGAGTTGGCAGTATCCAACCTGCAGCATTTGGTTTACCCGGTTCAACAATATCCTCCTTCTCCCATGCTACGATATGGCCAAATTCGTCAACCAGTTGTTTTGAGTAAATTACATAATATCGGATAGCCAGATCTGCTCCTTTGGCAAAATCAGGTTCATTTACATTGAGCAGTGATACATAATAGGGATTAACAAAAAACGGAATTCCCCTTTTTTGCGCTTTATAAAGGATGTCCATGGTTTCTTCATCTAAAGAATTTCCAAGGAGCTCGTTGAGCAAGTCTGGGTTTCGAACAGCAAAGCGAAGATGAAAAAGGTGATTCTTCCACCACTCTCTCATCATTGAAATTTTCTCATCCCATGAGATGCCTTTCGGAAAGCTGAACCTGGGGCTTTTTATTTCACCGGAATCGATCTTATGTGCTAATAATTCAATGATCCGCTCTTTGTTTTTTTCTCTGATTTTAATGATCTTCGGATCCAGACCCCCGGGGTGTTGCTGCATCCATTTCAAAACTTTTTCTTTTGAGGGAAAATTAACCTGCTCCTTACCATTGAATTGTCTGAAAAGGTGAATCATATCAAGGAAGAAATTACTTTGTGCGCCACCTAATCCTTGTTGCACAGCAAGCCAAAGCATTTTAAACGGCTCAGAAATTGCTTTTTTCCCCCTGAGGTTCAGGTCTTCAACCTCAATGCCTGCATGATCGGCATAATCCAGTAAACGTATTGCCGCATAATCCTGCCATGAAAGTTGTTCCATGGATTTACGACCCTTGCTTTCATATTTATAATAAGAATAAGCTTCAGGGCGGTTATCCATATATTCCATTACCCATTGTATTACTGCTGATCTTACTTCCTCAACACTTTCACAATTTGACAATATTGCTTCAAGCTTGGGGTTTTCTTTCAAAAGCCTGTTAAGCTGCCTTTTTGCAGTAGGGGAAATGGGTGTTCTATCCAATGATTTTAGTGTCTTTTTTCTCAGTGTTTCTATCATAATGATTGTGTCTTTTTTCACTTTTGTGAATATTTTTCCGGATGAAGGAGATATTGATTTTATCCACAAAATACAGGATTGATTTTCTATCCCTATATGGCTCAGGCCGGCGAAAAAAAAGTTTTGAGTTACTGCCTGATAAAATGCGGCTTGGCTGTAAACCGTTATGCAAATTTACGAAATTCGCGGCAAAAATAGAAATCAAGACCATATTACAGGTCCATTCAGTTTAGAAAAAAATCTGGATATAAGAAGTGTAACTCCCTTACAGCTATGATATTCTGAAGTTCCGGTTAATTTTTACCTTTCAGCTTTTTTAACACAGGTTTGAGAGTTTCCCTTGCTTCTTTGTCTGATGCCAATACAGATAAAGCAAAAATGATAAGAAAAGCGGCACTTATGAGCCAATTAATGATTCTTGGCAATTCAGGAATAAGACCATGAATAAAATAAAGGGCCAGGGCAGTAAATATAAATAGAAAAATACGCCAATAATCATAAGGTATGGGATAGTATTTCTGGCCCCACAGCCATGAAATAAAGGTCATAAGAATATAGCAAATAAGATGGGCCCAGGCTGATGCATAATATCCATAAACAGGTATAAATAAAACGTTTATGATTATTGTTACAAAGGCTCCGAATACAGCTATCCATGCACCGATATGTGTTTGACCCGTGAGTTTGTACCAGATTGACAGGTTAAAATAAATGCCCAGAAAAACATGAGCCATGAGTAAAATGGGAACAATATCCAAACCTTCCCTGAAATCGCGGCCGATGAAATATTGAATGATATCCATATACAGCATTATTCCAAGAAAGATAAAGAGGCAGGTTAGTACAAATATTTTCATCACCCTGGCATACAATAACCGGGCATTTTCTTTTTGGTATTCAGCAAAGAAAAATGGTTCTGCCGCAAAACGGAATGCTTGTATAAAGAGCGACATCAGTACGGAAATTTTATAAGATGCGCTGTAAATACCCAGTTGAGAAAGTGCTGTTTCTTCGGGCAGAAGGTATTTCAGAAGTATTTTATCAAGAGTTTCATTAATAATACCAGCCAACCCTGCCAGCATAAGCGGTAAAGTGTAAATGATCATTTGTTTCCATAGCACAGGAGAAAAACTTATGCGATGCCTCATAATAACCGGCACCAGCATTAAAAAGGTAATAGAACTTGCAGCCAGGTTGGCAATGAAGACATAACCTATACCCATTTCCGGTGAATAAATCTTCAAAACAGACTGAACAACTTTCGGGCTTGCATTTTCCACCAGCCATGGGCAGGCAACCACAAAAAACAACACCAGCAGAATATTTACTCCTATGCCGGTAAGCTTAATGAAGGCAAACATTAAAGGACGATTCTCAGCACGCAACCGTGCATAGGGTATAGCCATCAAGGCATCAAGCCCTATAACAATGCCAAGCCAGAGTACATACTCCGGATTTTCAGGGTATTTAAGCAGAGATGCAATATCGAACCTGAAAATTACAGTGGTAAAAACAAAGGTTAATGCTAATATGGAAACCGAAACAATGGATGTGCTGAATACTGTATTACTTTTTTGTAAATTCTCTTGCGAAAAACGAAAGAAACCGGTTTCCATGCCATGGGTAAGGATAACAATCAAAATAGCAACATAGGCATACATATCGGAAATTACACCAAATTCATGGGTTAGAAAATAATTGGTGTAAATAGGAACCAGCAGGTAATTTAACAATCGTCCTGCAATGGTGCTTACTCCATAAATGGCAGTTTGTCCTGCCAGCCTTTTGATAGAATTTGCCATGCTTATGCCTGAGATTGCAAAGGTGCGAAATAATTTTGAAAACACATCAGCATATCGAAGAGCTTAACATGCTTTTATTAATTTGTGGAACAATGATTATCTTTAGGGTTCTGTTATTTACAATTACTGAATTTTTCCTAATGCTTGTAAAATACTACCGGAAAATTAGTTTTGCTGTATTATTGACGCTAATTCTTTTTCCGTCAATAGCACAGGTACAACCGGCTTTTCCCGATGAAAACCATACATGCACTCATTTATGTGCGCTTTCAAGGATAACAAACGTATCCATAGGGATATACGATCAGGATCCCCGCTTGCATGAATATGATGTAAAATTCTATGGGCTCAACCTGCAAGTTCATCCCTCCACCACATTCATAGATGGTTCAGTAAGGGTCATAGCAGAAGTCACTGCTGATCAAATGCAGCATTTCGTGCTTGAGCTGGTTGATGAATTGACTGTGCACAACGTTGAACTGGCAGGAGAAACTCTTTCTTTTTTGCATCAGGATAATGTTGTAGAAATTGACCTGAATGGAACCCATGCCAGTGGTAACTTGCTTGATATAGTTGTATTTTATTCCGGTGAACCCATGGCCGACGGATTCTTTTCAGGTATCAGCAGCAACAATAATAACCTGGGAGATCCGGTTTTGTGGACACTGTCAGAGCCGCATAATGCAAGACAGTGGTTTCCCTGCAAACAAGTACTTGATGATAAAGCAGATAGTGTGCATGTAAGCATTACCACACCGCAGGAGTTTATGGCCGCATCCAACGGATTGTTGATTAATGTTGCTGAACAACCTGGCGGATTAGTTACTTATCACTGGAAAAGTTTTTATCCCATTGCGTATTATCTCATTTCTATTGCCGTTTCCAATTACCAGGAGTATAATTTTTATGCGCCTGTTGCCCGGGACCAGGATAGTGTCTTCATTCAGAATTTTATTTATAACCATCCCGATGTGCTCGAATCTTTAAGGGAAAACCTGGAAAGAACCCGCGATTTCATGGAAGTTTTCTCAGAAAAATGGGGAGTATACCCCTTCCTTTCAGAGAAATACGGACATGCCCAGGCTCCGATGGGTGGTGCCATGGAGCATCAAACAATGTCAACAATGGGTAGTTTTGGATTTGATATTACTGCACATGAACTTGCACATCATTGGTTTGGTAACCAGGTAACCTGTGCTACCTGGAGCGATATCTGGATCAATGAAGGATTTGCATCGTATGGAGAATTTCTGGCCCGTGAGTTTGTTCTGGGCCGCGATCTGGCAGATTCATGGATGGAAAATGCTCACAACAACATAAAAAGTCAGCCGGGGGGCAGTATTTATGTTCCACCGCTTGATTTATCGGATGTATGGAGAATTTTCAGCGGCCGGCTTTCCTATCGTAAAGGTGCTGCTATGTTGCATTTATTAAGGTTTGAGCTTAATGATGATGATTTGTTTTTTCATATAATGGTAGACTTTCAACAAACCTTTGCCCATGACGTGGCCTCCGGCGATGATTTTCGAATAACCGTCGATCTTAATACCGGAGAAAACTGGGAGTGGTTTTTCAATCAGTGGTATTATGGCGAGGGGTATCCAATATATGAAATAACATGGTGGCAGAACGATGAAAGTCTGTTCATCAAATCATCACAAAGTGCATCGGCCAATCATCCTGTTTTTTTTGAAGGTACGCTCGAGTTTAAGATCATTACGGAAGGTGAAGAACAATTCATCAGGATGTTTCAGGATGAGCCGGTTCAGCTGTTTGAAATTCCTATTAACGGCAATATTGATCATCTCATTT
>CAYXIT010000005.1:55942-62243 GCA_964465275.1 uncultured Bacteroidales bacterium
GTTGGAGAAATTCTTAATATATACTTTGAAGGGAGATGGAATAATGCTCACTTTTTTATTTCTGATCTTACCGGCAGAAAACTTTTAGATGGCAAGCTTTTAAACCGGAAACATACCTTAAATCTTTCAGGACTCGATACAGGAATTTACCTCCTGAAAGCAATATCGACCAGGGGTGAACAAAAAAGTATGAAATTCTTCAAAGAGTAGTTTTAGATTCAGTTATCTGCGATACTATGATCAAAGACCCTTTACAAATCGTAATGCAACGGTAGTATTATCTTCGAAAATAACTTTTACCAGGTAGAATCCCGGTTCAAGGATTCCGATATCAATAATTTCGTTATCGCTAAAAATATTTTGAGATGAAATTATTCTGCTGCCATCCACAGAAAATATTTCCCAACCCTGTATGTTCAAATGATGCCGGTTTTCAAGGGTGATCAGGTTACTTGCCGGATTGGGGTACAGCATTATTTTTGCATTTTCCTTTGAGCCGTAATTCGTGATTCCTGTTCCGGGATCTTCACCAAGCACTACTTGTTTTGTTATAAGCCAGTTATCGGGAGTAAGAGGTGTGCCGCTAACCCAGGATCTGCTTAACATGTATCCTTGGCCTTCGAAACTTGCATAGTACCAGTTATGACCATCCTCGTCAAGGTCAACTGCAGCCCAGCCTTCAGGAAGCCAGTCGGGTTCCGGGTCATCTCCGTTGCCATTTTCTATACCTCCCTGGAAGTCTTCATCCAGTATTAGCAGGGGTTCTTCAGTTTCCTCGTCTACCAGTAAAATTTTCACATTATTGATCATGATGCGGTCTTTATCAGTGATTTCATGGTGCCGGAAAGCTATGTATACATTCTGACTTTCCCATTCGCTGATTTCAATATTGCGGGCCTGGTAGACCCAGTTTTCTATTTCGGGGTTAAGGGTTTCATCAAAGATCATGGTAAAATCTTCGGGTTGTGCACTTTCAGTTGATATCCAAACACTGTAGTATTCTTCACGATACTCGGGTGTATTAGCAGTTGAAGCAACATCCCACATAAGAAAAATCCCTTCTTCAATAACAGGATCAGTTTCTTTAAATTCTACCGTAACATTAATATCGGAATCCAGGTTTTCATAAAGGAATTCAGGCCCGGTAAAAGGTTCATTATTTTCATTCTCAATAATATTTCCGTTCAGCATCCAGGTAATAACATTAAAACCTTCATCGGGCAAGGCAGTAAAAAGAATATCTGAACCTGCATTTACTGAAGCGCCATTGAGTATTTCTTCTCCATCAATGCTTGCGATTAAGGAACCGTTGCCTTCTACAGGGTAAAAGTTTACCATAAATGTACCTGCAGGAATTTCCATAAACTCCACCTGCACATGAATTTTGCTTTCCAGGGTATTGATAACAAACATTGAAGAAATTTCATCCTGTACCACTCCGTTCACAATCCATTGTTTAACTCTGTATCCTTCTTCAGGGCCGGCATAAAATGTTACCGGTAGTTCAAGACTTGCGGCATCTCCTGAAGTCAGAGGCTGACCATCAGACTCAGCCTCAAGGATTCCGGGAAAATCACCAATGATTTCAAAAGTTACTTCTGCTGCATATCCCAGGTTGCCATTCTGGGCATGCCAGCAAAACCAGTTACTTTCTACATCGTTCTCCCACGTAGTAAGGTCAAATGTGACTGATCCTGAAAAGTCACCTTTCAGCTTGTAAACCGAAACAGCTTTTTTTTCATGATACCAGCTAAGGGGTTGTTCATCTTCGCAAACTTCAGGTTCATAATTGGCTTTCAGGAAATAGGCATAATCATCATATGAAGGATGACCAAAAACTCTTGCCAGCCCGTTTTCATCTATAGCAACGGCAGTGTATTCATTAACACCAATTCCTTTGGCATCCATCTCCCAGTCGGTTATCATACGTGCCAGGAAAGCGAAGTGCCGGCCATGACGATTATTATCATCACCATAAATGTTATTATAATGCGAATCGGTTATTATTTCCTGCATGAAAGGTACATCGAGAAAGTCTTTTTCCAGTTTCACCCTGAAGTGGTAAGGATTGCCAAGTGCTTCCTGACTCCATACCGATCCATTTTCTGCACTGAATATTACTTCTCCGAGTACCGCGAGTCCTGCACTGGTACCTCCGATGGGTGCCGATTTTTCATTAACATGTGCGTTGATAGCTGTTTGTAAGCAGGTACCATTCCAGTGGCTGTAATAGTTCCATTGGTTGCCGCCGGCAATAAAAATGAGTTCGGCATTTTCAACAGCTTCGCAAACTTCGGGATTACTGGCTTCTTCCTCGCTTTGAATAACAATACTGGTTACCGAGTTTACTTCCACTCCCAGTTGCGAATAAATGTAGTCATTATAACCATCGCTGCCGCTTGCTCTCAGCACAACCACATCACCTCCGTTGGCTCTTTCTGCCAGCCAGGTCATACCATCATCATTGTCGGTAGCACCGCCAGCCAGTAAAATACCAAAAACAGGTTCTGTTTCAACATCAATATCAGACCCGGTGTAGTAAAAAATTTGTGCATCCAGTGAAAAGGCAATAACGAAAAAGGAAATAAAAAGGATAAATTGTAGTTTCATCTGTTTAAAATTTGATTAATTCGGTCAGATGGAGCTCGCCAACAACTTTTATCACCAACATTTAATGCAGGTGTGATATAATTATCCGCTTGTGTGTCAAGAGTTACTGTCATTACTCGGTTCATCTGTTCATTATGGTTTTGTCTGAAAATATATCTCCACAAAAGTAAAAGAATTTCAGGGTTAATTCCAACCTTTACTATTTCCTGAAAAACAGCTTGTTTCTGAAAAGTTCTCTTTTTAAACCACAGAATATACTTATCGTAATACATTGCCTGTATTTTTTGTATTTTTGCACAGTTAATTTACATTACGCCGGCTGCAATATCTAAGTTTTCTTATCCCTTTCCTGGCCGGTTTTTTCTAATTCTTGAAACGATATCTTTTATTATGGAGAAACTTACCAAAATAGTAGCAACGATATCCGACAGAAATTGTGATGTTGATTTTTTAACCCGGATGCACCAGGCTGGAATGGATGTGGTTCGCATCAATACTGCACATCAAAGCCCTGAAGGTTCTCTAAAGTTGATAAAAAACATCAAAGATGTTTCTGAAAAAATACCTGTATTGATTGACACCAAAGGGCCCGAAATACGAACAACAGAATCGGATTCAGACATTGATGTCAAGAAAGATGATATTATTAAGGTAATTGGTGATCCTGATACGCGATCAACACCCGGGTGCATTTCTGTTAACTATAGAAATTTTGTTTCTTTGCTTGAGCCAGGCAGAAGTATAATGATAGATGATGGTGACATTGAACTGGTTGTAAAAGAAAAATATCAAAATTACCTGCTGTGCGAAGTCAGAAATCCCGGAAAAATAAGGTCCCGGAAAAGCGTGAACCTGCCCGGAACCCATATTGATCTTCCCTCACTATCTGAAAAGGACAGAGAATATATTGATTTTTCCATCAAGCATGACATTGCATTCATTGCACATTCTTTTGTGCGAAACAAGGAAGATGTGATTGCCATACAAGAGATACTGGATAAACATGACAGCAAAATCAAGATCATTGCAAAAATTGAGAACCAGCAGGGAGTAGATAATATTGATGAAATACTTGATCATGTTTACGGTATAATGATAGCCCGGGGCGATCTTGCCATTGAAGTACCTGCAGAAAGAATACCTGTAATACAGGCCGAACTTATTGCCAAATGCATACAGCAAAAGAAAGCAGTAATTGTTGCTACACAGATGCTGCACAGCATGATTGAGAATCCACGGCCTACCAGGGCGGAGATAACCGACATTGCCAATGCTGTGTTCAGCGGCACCGATGCCATAATGCTTAGCGGTGAAACCGCATACGGCAAATATCCTTTAGAATCAGTTAGTACCATGACACGTGCCGCTAGGGAAGCAGAAAAAAACAGAAAGGTCAGCATTGAGAAAAATGTAATGCCACACGATAATGAAATTTCAGTTTTCCTTTCAAAAATGGCAGTAAGATCTATTGAGAAAGTGGATGCCCGGGCAATTATTACTGATACTGATACCGGAAAAACCGCCCGGTATCTTTCGGCCTTCAGGGGTAAAGCTCCAATATATGCTCAATGTTATGATGAAAGGGTAATGCGCGAACTGGCTTTGAATTTTGGCGTTTATTCGGATTATATGGAAGTAAGAATTTCCAAAAGAGATTTTATAAAATATACCCTGAACCGGCTTTCAGAAGTTAATGAAATCAATCCTGATGATCTGATCTCTGTGCTTGCTGGAAATTTTGGTAAAAAGTCAGGCCCATCTTTTGTTGAGATAAGTACCGTTAGCAATATGCTTAGCAGTGAGAAATAATTAAAATTTGTCCGTATGACTGTTAAAACAAAAGAGATAAACATTGATCTCATCCGGGGAGCAATCAAAGAAAATCGAAAAGAATTTCTTTTAGAGATCATTAATGAACTTTACCCGGCCGATATTGCCGAGTACATGGACGACCTCAGTCTGGACGAGGCAAAATACCTGTATACACTTCTTGAAAAAGAGGAAGCTGCAGACGTACTTATGGAGCTTGAAGAAGATGTCAGAGAGCGATTCCTTGAATCTTTCTCCACCCAGGAAATTGCAAGGGAATTTATTGATAACCTCGATTCAGATGATGCCGCTGACCTGATCGGAGAGTTGCCTGATGAAAGGCGCGAAGAAGTTCTGCTACACATCGAAGACCGCAAACAAGCACAGGACATTGCCGACCTTCTGGTTTATCCCTCCAATTCTGCAGGGGGCCTTATGGGCAAGGAGTTTATTAAAGTAAATGTTAACTGGTATGTGTTGACCTGTGTGCGTGAAATGAGAAAACAGGCCGAAGATGTGGATGAAATATACCATGTGTATGTGGTCAATGATAATGATGTGCTCTTAGGGCTATTATCACTCAAAAGTTTGCTTCTGGCTTCTCCCAGGGCAAAAATCTCGGATCTTTATATTACCGATGTGGTTAGCGTTAAGGCCACTCAAAAGGGTGAAGAGGTGGCCAGCATAATGAACAAATACGACCTGGTGGTTTTGCCTGTGATTGATGAACTGGGTCGGCTCATCGGGCGGATCACCATTGACGATGTTGTTGATTTTATTAAAGAAGAAGCCGAAAAGGACTACCAGATGATGTCGGGTATGACCCAGAATATTGAATCAGGAGATAAGATTTGGGAACTCACCCAGGGTCGGCTTTTCTGGCTGATTGTTGCTCTTTTCGGTGGAATTATTGGCTCAAGGGTTATAAGTAATTATGAAGAACAAATAAGCGTATATCCTGAAATGGCATTTTTTATGCCCCTGATTGCTGCCATGGGAGGAAATGTTGGAGTACAGTCTTCAGCCCTTATTGTAAAAGGTCTTGCCAACAACACAATAACTGCGGGAGGCATTTTACCCAAATTATGGAAAGAGGTCTCCGTGGGTATTATCAACGGACTGGTTTGCTCGGGTATTTTGCTGGCTTACAGTTTCTTTTTTGCTCCTTCACTGGCATTGAGTATGACGGTTAGTGTGGCGCTGATGTCGGTAATAATATTTGCATCAATTTTCGGAACTTTTGTTCCCCTTGCACTTGACCGGCTGAAAATTGACCCTGCATTGGCCACAGGTCCTTTTATTACAACATCAAATGATATAATAGGATTGTTTCTATATTTTATGATTGGCCGGCTCATGTACGGGTTATTTATGTAAGCAATATTAAGGATTATCAGCATTTACAGTTCATTACAGGATGTTTCATAATATTGTTCTGAGGTAACCGTTATTATTCCCGGCGATTTAGGTTTCATCAATCACTTTCTTAAAAAGTGACCGAAATTCATTTAAAGTTGTAATTTTGTGCGATATATTGATTTTTAGCAGGTTCATAAAGCCTGTTAACCAAATAATCCAAGTGTTTACATGAGATTTTATTTCCCCAAACCAGGTAATCTGAAATTGAAGAGTAAGAAAAGTGTTTTTTTCCCTTTTTGGATCATTTTATTACTCTTAGCCGTATCTTGTACTCCGCATAATAAGCTTGTATATCTCCAGCATCAGGCTGAAACATCCGATACATTGATGTTTACCAAACCCGATTATTTGATCAAGCCGGGTGATATTCTCCATATTCGCGTGCTCACTCTGGATGAAGAATCGGACATGATCTTCAACAATGAGGAAACGCGCTGAATGGGTTCAGGATCAGGGGCACGCA
>CAYXIT010000005.1:62253-75018 GCA_964465275.1 uncultured Bacteroidales bacterium
TACTCGGTAACGTTCCTGTTGCAGGCAGATCCATTGCAGATGCTACACGGGATATTGAGGAAATGGTGGCTGAATATCTCATAGATGCAACAGTGGTTATAAAACTGGTGAATTTTTCTATTACTGTTCTTGGTGAGGTGAGAAGACCCGGAAATTATTATATATACGACAATCAGTTCAGCATTATGGATGCCATTGGTCTGGCCGGAGATTTGACCGATTATGGAAACCGAAAGGTTAATGTAGTAAGGCAAACAGCCGATGGTGCTACTTTTGCAACCCTTGATGTAACAGACTCCAAAGCCGTTGTATCGGAGTTTTATTATCTGCAGCCCAATGATATAGTGTATGTGGAACCACATAAAGTTAAGAGACTGGGGTTTTCCCAGTTTCCCTTTGGAGTTGTTTTTTCAGCCATCACCACAACTCTGTTGCTGATCAACTTCTTTAGTAACTGACGATACTTTTTTAACAGGATTGATTTTACTGTAATAAATACCACAGCCAAATTTTTTGAAATAATTACCTAATACCGGCAAAGGAAAAAAAATGGACAAAGACCCCTTTCGCGAAGAAACGCTTGATATCCGTAAACTGATTTTTAAATACATTCGCTTTTGGTACTGGTTTGTGATTAGCATCACTGTTGCATTGGCCATAGCATATTTTATCAATAAATTTTCTGAAACCGTTTATCGTGCGCGTGCAACAGTTCTTATTCGCGATGACCGTAAAGGAGGTTTTCGCCCCGGACAGATCATGGGTGAACTGGATCTGTTTTACCAACGCAATAACCTGTTTAATGAAATGGCAGTGTTGAGATCTTACTCATTGGTTGATACAGCTCTCAGAGAGATGGATGTAAATATTTCTTATTACAATATTGGTCGTGTTGTTGGTGAGATAAGGACGGTGGAAATTTATCAAAATACCCCCTTCAGGGTTGTGTGGGATGAGGAACAATTGCCATTGTATAACCGACCATTCAATGTGAGTATCCTGTCCGAAGATACGTATGAACTTGAACTAACGGAAAGTAGCAGATTTTCCATACGCAATGGCGGTGAAAGCTATACTTTGCGGTTTGGTGAAAACCACCAAACAGAAAACTATGGGTTTCGCATCATAAAAACGGATAATTTCAGGGCACAAAGCCACTTAGGGCGTGAGTTTATTTTCGTAATAAACGACACGGGTTCTTTACCCGGCAGATATCTTTCATCACTGAATGTTGAACCACTCAATAATGAAGTGTCTATTGTTCAGCTTTCATTTGAGGCAACCAATTCGCAGAGGGCAATTGACTTTCTGAATACCCTAACAGAAGTATACATTCGTCAAAGCCTCCTGGAAAAGAATACTATTGCAGAAAATACCATCCGGTTTATTGACCAGCAAATTGGCGTAATTTCGGATTCCCTTATTCTCGCAGAATCATCCCTTGAAGAGTTTCGCCAGCGCAAAGGTCTTATGGATGTTGGAATGATTACATCTCAGCTTTTCTCGGAGTTGCAAAAGCTTGACAACCAGGTGGCCATTGAAAATGTAAAACGTCAGTATTACGATTATTTGTTTGATTATGTGGAAAATGAAAAGGATTTCAGAGATGTTTTCAGCCCTTCAGCACTTGGCATCGACGACCCGATGCTTAACAGCCTTATAAGTGAGTTGAGTATCCTGTATGCCGAGCGTTCAAGGCTGATGGTAAGTGCAACTGTTGAGAACCCAAATATTCAAATGATCAATCGCAAGATTGAACAAAGTCGCGAAGCTCTTCTGGAAAACCTTATAAGTATTCGTAATGCTTCGGATATTTTATTGAATGACCTCAATCAGCGCATCGAACGCCTTGAAAGCCGTATCAATCAGCTTCCCGGTACAGAAAGAGAACTCATAAGTATTCAAAGGAGATTCAATCTCAGCGATGCTACATACAATTATTTACTTGAGAAGCGGGCAGAAGCAGGTATTGCGATGGCCAGCAATGTACCCGATCATAAAATCATTGACAGGGCCAGATTTGCCGGAATAGTTTCGCCAAAGAAACGTCTTAATTACACGATAGCTCTCGTGCTGGGATTTGTTCTGCCTCTGGGGTTTTTACTCATTAGGGATTTCTTTGATACCCGGATCAACGATAAAAAAGATGTTACAGATGCAGTAGATTTTCCCATTTTGGGTGTTATTCCGCACAATAAAAAAGCTGCGAAAAAGACAGATAAAAACCTGGTCGTTTTTGAAGAAAATAAGTCCCCGGTAACAGAAGCTTTCCGGGCAATGCGAACAAATCTGCAATATTTTGCCAGCAGCCAGAAAAACAAAATAGTTTCTGTTACATCAACAAAAGCGCAGGAGGGCAAAACATTTACTGCCATCAATCTGGCTTCAGTTATTGCCATTTCGGGTAAAAAAACGCTGCTTATTGGTGCAGATATGCGCAAACCAAGGATTTATCAGGATTTTGATATTGAAAAGGGACCCGGTCTATCAAACTATCTTATTGGCAGTAATAGCCTGCAGGATATCATACAGAAAGTGAGTGTAAGTGACCACCTCCATGTAATAACATCAGGGCCCACTCCTCCAAACCCAAGTGAATTAATTGAATCGGGTGAAATGATTCAACTGCTCAATGACGTTAAGGAAATCTACGACTTTGTGATTATAGATACACCTCCTATTGGAATTGTGCCTGATGGTATTCATATAATCAAGAAATCTGATATAGCTATTTATATAATCAGGCAAGGGTTTAGTGATAAATCAAGCCTGGAGTTTATGAAAGAATTTGCTCAGAAAATTGATGCCGGTAATATTTGTATCGAAATTAATGATATGAAAATGAACCGCAATGGTTATGGTTATGGTTACGGCTACGGATATGGTTATGGATACGGCTATGGTTACTATGAAGAAAAGCCTGAAGGAAATGTATTTAAAAAATGGTATGAATTAGTTCGTGGTTCTTTAAATCGGAAGGGATAATACTTTGATATCAGCTAAGCGATAATAATAACATTTCACCTTTTATACTACACCGGCAGTATCAATTGAAAAATTTGGGCTGTCGGTTTTTTTACGAGATTATTGTCAGATAAAAATACCCGAAACGGGAAATGTGTTTTTCTGAAAGAGAGAATTATAATTTTTCTGTTAATAATTTCCTTTTCATCTGAAAATAAGATAATAACCACATGAATCTCCTATGTAAAACAGGTATTTCATGCAATATTTTAATTTATATCTTTGCGACACATGTGCATTTTTACCTGGTATAGTGCAGGTAAAAAATACTTCGATGTTAAACGTAAAGGAAAAAAGGGGATAAAGAAATGAATATAATGATTCATATCCCGTAATAAGCTACATCTGGCTATTATTAAGAACAAAACAGAATCAAATGAATATAAACCGACAATTCTTTCTAATTGATTCTCAAGAGAAATTTGCAATATTATTTCGGATACTTTTCTTTTTTTTAATTAATAATGCGTTACTGGCAAATAATCCTGGACCTGCCGGTATAGGTGATCAGTCTTCTAATGTTTTATGGCTGAGGGCTGACTATGGAACTTCTACTACTCAAAATGAAGAGGCCGTTGAAGAATGGCTCGATTTCAGCGGAAATAATAACCATGCTTTTCAGACTAATATTTCTAAAAGACCTGATTTTATTGAAAGCTCAATAAATGGGCTTCCTGCAATACGATTTGGTGGCACCAATATCAACCTGGTTGTTGCCAATCATAGCAGCCTGGATGATACTGACGGTATTACCCTTTTTGTAGTAGGACAGCCTGAAAATATTGATACCCAGCCAAGAGGGTTATTATCAAAACGAGTGAGTAATGGAAACCAGGTAGCATATTCATTGTTTACATGGAACAACTCAAGACTTTACTTTGACTCGCCTACAAGATTTAATGGCAATGTAGAAGTTACCAATAACCCACAAGTTTTTTCCGCGATTTTTAACGGTAATGATCCCACGTATCGATCCAGGATTTTTCAGGATGGAGTGCAGACGGGCTCAGGAAATCCCGGCAATACGTCTATAGAAAGTTATAGCTCAGATCTTTTCATAGGTATTCTGAATGATAATTACGGACAAGCCTTCAGAGGTGATATGAGTGAGGTGATTATTTACCGACAGGCCCTGAATCTTGCAGAAAGGCTTATTGTAGAGACCATGCTGGCAAACCGATATAATATTGATCTGGGAGTCTCTGCTTTTTCTTCTGAAACCCATAATTATGATTTTACTGGAATTGGTCATGTGGAAGGGCATAAATATACTGAGACCCAAAATACAGGAAGTGGGCTTTTACTGGCCGAGGCAAATGGTTCATTGAATGATGATTATGAATTTGTTTTTTTCGGGCATGATAACACACCCCATGGCACAAATGAAACCGAACTTCCATCAATCCCTGATGTTAACCTTGACCAAAGATGGAATCGTGTTTTTTATATTGAAAGGATACAGAATGGTGTTGTCAATGCAGGGAATACGGATGTTCGCATAGGTTTTGATTTTTCTGAAGCAGGAATTCTTCCTGACCCCACAAGTTTGTATATTTTGCTTTACAGGGAGGAAAATACAGGAACATTCAGCTTTGTGCCAGGTTCTTATGCATCAGTTAGTGAAGAAAAGGTGTTTTTTACAGTAAGTGATACACATTTTCAAAGTGGTTATTTTACAATAGCTCGTTCCGATCTTAAGGTTCAGAGCTATTATAGCTTTAATTCCGGAAACTGGAATGACCTTGAGGTTTGGAGTCTGAACCCCGGTATCTATGAGCCTGCAAGTCAATTGCCCGGACCAATGGATCGGGTTGTGATACAAAATAACATGCAAATTACTGTTACCGATGATAATATTGAAGTCGGTACCCTTGAAGTGAATGACGGTATACTGGATTTTGGAACAACTTCCGGCCATATTGCTTCTACTATTACAGGTCTGAGCAGTGGTACCATGCGTATGGCCGGCGATAATTTTCCTGCTGGAAATGCTGATGGATTTGCGCATCCTACACAAGGAGGAACTGTTGAATACTATGGTACAGGATACGATCTTTTGACTTCACGCACATTCAGGCATCTGCGTATCAGAATGGACGATGACTCCTATGCTCTAAACCTTCTGGCTGATTATACCCTGAATGGAAATCTTATCATTGAAAAGGGGCTGTTACAGTTTGGAAACTCTTTAGGAACTGACGCGTGGCAACTGACTATACGCGAGAATTTTCAGATCAATTCCGGTGCAGGTATTATAACCGGAACCGGAAATGCCAGGCATCAACTGAATCTATATGGCGATTTTACAAATCAGGGAGAGGTGCAGTTCACCAACCGGACTGTTGCGGATTACACTTCTGATGCAAATGATGGTATTGTGGATGTCAACTTACTGAGCACCACACGCGATCAGAGAGTTCAGCTCCAGGGTCCTTCAAGATTTTACAGAATCCAGGTCAATAAAATTACCCCAACTTATGAGGTGCATATTACGGCTGATAATTCAGATAATTTTGAATTGCTGGGGTATGCTAACCAGGGGCATGGAAATGAAGCTCAGCTTGCTTCAAACAACAATTCTCTGGGTTTGATATCAGGTACTGTGCGAATCGGTCAGAATATTACCATTCCCCGCTTAAACGGGAGTGGCAATTATAATATTTCTGAAAACGCCGTTTTATGGGTTGACGGGGGAAGTGTTACTAAACCCTCAGGAACCGCAGTGGTGATTTATGGTAAGGTTAAAGTATCTGCCGGAACCTTTACATCAGATATTAACAGTGGCATTACCACTCGTTTAAATGGTGTATTTGAATCAACAGGAGGTACTACCCTCCTTGGGCAATTCCGCACCTCCGTTTTGGGTTCTGAAAATGTGGGGGGGTATATACAATCCGGAGGTTTTGTTACCATCAATGGAATAAGTTCCAGTAACAACTACTATAGTTTTTCACTTTCCTATGAAGGGAATTCATTTACCCTTACAGGAGGAACACTTAGAATTAACGGCACAAACAGCAAAGGGGGAGTTTTTATAAATTCGGATCCCATAAATCAAAATGTAGGTCCTAACGCTACACTTCAGCTTATTGCAACCAACAGCACACCCTTCCGCATTACCAGTAAAGCACCTTTTCCAGGAGTTGTTATGACCGGAAGCGGTTCAGGTGAAAGATTGTTTGTTCTTGAAGGTGGTCAGGTAGGTACCGGTGCCGGAAATTTTGCTGAATTACCGGCCTTACCATTGGTTACCAAAGCATCGCTAACTATACAGAATAATGTGACTTTTGATCCCAAAGGACAGGATGTGACAATTGGAAGAAGCTTTAACCTGGGTTCTGGTGCTTCATATGTCGCTGCCAGCAATACGACATCATTTCAGGGTGCTGTTGTAGACTATGCAATGAATATAAATCCTGCGGCACTTACCCCTTATTTTCACAATATCAGAATCAATAACCCCGGGAGAACAGGCACACTCCAGAGCAATGATATTATTATTGGAAACCATCTGATCATTTCTGCCGGTACTTTTGCCTTGAATGAGAGGCAGGTTACAGTAAGGGGCGATATTGAAAACTCGGGCACAATCACCACTACCGATGGTAAAGTTTTGATTACCGACAGGGGAATTGTGAATTCAATTCAACTGACAAATCATGGAAGTTATACATCGGTACCCGAGGTAAACATTGCCCCGCCCGCAGGACCGGGAGTGCAGGCAGATGCTGTTGCTATCTTTAATGGTACTCCAACCACTTCCAATCCTTTGCCCATCAGTCAAATAATTATTATCAATACTGGTAGCGGGTATAATTCCAACCCGGTTGTTACGATTACCGGAGATGCCACTGCTACAGCTGAAATTTCGACAACCCATGAGCTGAGTGGTAATGGCAACGGAGTATTTGGCAATCTGGAAATTAAGGAACTGCATCCTTCAGAAGCAGCGAATAAGGTTGAAATTACATACTTCACATCCAACCAAACTATTACAGATACTTTAGTGCTGACTGATGGCATTCTTGACATTAGAGCATTTAACCTTGACCTTACGGGTAGTCTGCTATCAGATATTGAAGCAGATTACAGCGCAACCAGATTCATTCGGATGACAGGGAATCATGGTGATGGTGGTTTAACACGAACAATTGATACCAATGGCACATATCTTTATCCGATTGGAACATATAATGAATCTGACAAAGTAAATCGGTATGCATGGGCAAAACCAACTTTCAGCAATGTGGTTGACGAAGGGAAAGTGCAGATCAATGCAGTACCAGAAAAACTCCCAACGCTGGGTGAATGGAGTCAGGATCGATATCTGACGTATTACTGGAGAGTGCGCCATTCAGGTTTTTCAGACTTGCCAAATGTAATAAACCGATTTTTGTCCCATAGAAATGATTACACATGGAACTGGAATCATGATAATTACGTAGCAGGCAAAGTTGTGGATTATGTAAGATATCCGGGTGATGATGAAGATAGTGATGAATACGGCACCGTTCGCCCCGGAATTAATGATACACGGTTGCTTGATTACGGAGCGGATGATAACAGTGATCCTATAACTCCTTTTATTCTTGAAAATGGAGAGTTTACTTCTGCAATTAAACAATTTTTTCAGGGGACTGTGAAAGTTTACTATTCCTATCTCCCTGCCGGGCATGGCTGGTATAACAGGGCATGGAACAACGGCAATCACTGGTCGTTTATTCCCCATGGAGAGCCGGGGAGAATTGCAGCCGGCTCTTTCCCTGGAGTTGGAGATATTGCTGTCATAGGATATGGGGATTACGGTGATGGAACGGGAACACATTCCCTGACGATTAGTGGCTATACAATTAATTGCGCGGAGGTTAGTTTCGCAAGCTACGGAGGAGGTGCGGGATCCAGACTTGTTGTTTACCGGAATGGAGGATTAAATGCAGGATTGATAACGGGAAACGGGACTTTCATGTTACGTGTACAACCTGCATCCTTTCCTACGCTGTCAGCCGATTTTTCAGAGTTTGTCAACGAACCGGTTTCGGTATTTAACTATTATCTTGAGTCTGGGGGTGTTTATGATATTCCCACAAATATTACTTCAGAATACCCTAACCTTAGGTTTGAAGGTAACAACGGTGCCATGCCTACTATCCAACAGGATTTCCTGGTTAGAGGCAATATGATCGTCGATGGCAATACCGACTATATAACACATTCAGGAGATGAAGGGGATATTGTTGTTAAAGGCACATTATTTATTGGAGGTTATCAAGGTGGCAATTTTTCATTCAATTCTACAGGCTCAGAACGAACCGTTGAAGTGGGTAATATTCTTATGAGAAATAATTTTCCTGCCAGTACCCATAGAATCAGAGTTCTCAACACCACCCCATCAAATCTGAAGCATCGTCTTATTATAAATGGAGAAATTAACCAGCTTTCCAATACAGGTGAAATTTCACTATTCACAAATAACATTGACGGTAATAATGTAATCCTTGAACTCAGGGGTGATGCGAACGGGGTCTTCGACAGATCAGCAGGCAACGTACCTTCACTATACAAAATATTACTCAATAAGGGTATAAACCAAGGTCTGACTTTTGCAATTAATACCAATTTTTACATTAATGGCCCCACTGATGGCTCCACCTCCGAAAAAGCCATTTTACTTCAAAACGGACTTCTAATATTGAATCATGAAGACATTGATATAGATCTTTCTACAGGCGGTGGAGATTTCTTTATTCCTTCAACCGCAGGATTGGTTGTTAGACATGGCGAGGTGAACGTTAGCGGTGCCAACACAGGGATTTTACTTGATGGGTTGTTACGCGTGGAATCCGGTGGTGTGGTCAATATGGACGGAGGTCCGGGTGTAAATAATTATATTGAATATTCAGCTTCAGGCAATGCAACCATTGAGGTAATTGGTGGCGAACTGATTGTCGGTTCACAAATACGCCGCGGTGTATCCAATCCATCAGGTGTGTTGCGGTACACACAATCGGCCGGTTCTGTATTGGTTGGTAAAAACGCTGCCCCGGTTGCTTCAAGAGGTGTATTTGAGGTGTTGAATACAGGCAGCCGGTTTTTCCATCAGGGAGGTTCCCTTACCGTGGTTCGGCCACAAACAGGCACCAATCCGGAAGCAGCAGTATTACTCGAACCTGCAGTAAGCAATACAGGAAATGGTGTATTGTACATGGGAAATGATGATACTCCGGGCGGAAGTATTCTGACCCTTAAATCTTTTATTCCTCTTGGAAACTTAAATATAACAGGTGATGCCGGATATATTACCAGGTTGAGAGAGCGCTCACTAACTATAAAAAGCGATTTGGTCATTGGTGAAAACAACACCTTTGACGGAACCGGCCTGTTTAATTTGAACGTGAAGCGCCATCTTATTAACAATGGTGATGAAAATCTTAATGTGGATACACTTTTTATGACAGGTGACAGCAGCGCTTCGTATACTTCACCCGCGCAAGAAATTAGTGGAAATATCGTAGTAAGTAATTTTATTGTTCAACCTGTAACATCTCTTACTCTTACAGGAACCGGAGATATTACAGTGGAAGCAGATTTACACTTGTTAAACGGACAGTTGATAGATGGCGGTAACAATATTTTTCTCAAAAGAAATATTTTTAATCATAGCTCACATGTTTCTTCCAGCCCGGCTGGAGGGGGTATTATATTTTCCGGTACATCAACCCAGAGAATAAGCGGGCAGGGTCAATTCGGGCGAATTGTTCTTGATAACCCTGAAAGTATTATTATTTACAATGACATTTCACTTGATAGTGATCTTGTAATGCGAAGAGGTATTCTGCAATTACAACATCATAAACTCAGTCTGGGATTAAACGCATCGATTATAAAAGAGGGAGATGATTTCAGTAATCAAAAAATGATTGCTGTGGATGGCAGTAATTTTATCAGGGGAGTAGAAAAATTATTACCTGTTATTTCAGGTGGCTCACCCTCGCAGGCTTACGATATTGATGATCCTGCATATACCTATCATTTTGATATCCCTATAGGCACAGATAACGGGTCGGTACAAAAGTATACACCGGTTCAGATTGCGGTTGCAAACAATAACACACAGGGATCTTTTACCGTTTTTCCGGTAAATCGCAGACATTTGACCATCGATCCTCTTCCCGGACGCGTTCTGCAATACTATTGGACAGCAACAAGTCAGGGACTTTCTGATTTAACTGGTCTGCTGCGGTTTCATTATTTACAGGAAGATGTGCTTGATGATTTTGAAGATGAAGCCGATTACCTTGCTGCGAGACTTTTCGGTGATGAGTGGTCAAAATTTTCTGAACCGGAACCGGATGACCCGGACTTTTTCCAGATAGTGAATGAAGATGAAAATCACATCGGGTTTACTTTTAGTAATCAAAGCCTTATAAATGGTGAATATACTGCAGGAATAGGGGAAGATATTCCTGATAATGTGCCTGTTTTTATTTCTCAGACCAGTGGAAACTGGACGGATCCCTTAACCTGGATAAGAGAAGGTGGCGGCACAGTTCCTGCTAACGGACCCGCAGGTCATATTGTTAGAATAATGGACGGACATACTGTAACAATGGACCAAAACTTCAGGCAGGCTTACAGGACTGAAATTCTCGGAAACGGAAGGCTTGATGTAAATACATCTATTAATCATATTTTAGGTATTGTAAGCGGAAACGGAACTCTTGCTTTAGAAACAGCTTCTATTCCCTCAGGCAATTACGATGATTTTGTGGCCGCCGGCACAGGTACTTTTGAATTCGGGGGTAATGCAGACTATGGATTACCTTCCAGATTTGCTTCTTACAATAATCTTATCCTCCGGGGAAGTGGTCAAAAAAGTTTTCCCATGCAAACAACCAGCATATTTGGTGATCTCTCAATTCTTGAAAACTCCAGTCTCAGTGCTTTTAGAAGAATAGAAATCCGGGGCAATTTAGAAAAAGACCCTGCAGCAGGATTAATTACTGCCGACTACTTTGACTTTAGAGGAGCCAGCCTACAAAATGTCACAGGCACTTTTACTGAGGGAAACAGCTTTTCCTATTTAAGGATCAGAAATGATCAGGGGGTTAACTTTAGTGGTTCTGTTGAAGTAAGAAGACTTTTATACCTGCAAAATGGTATTGTAAGAATGCAAAATGGAAGCAGCCTTACCATGTTTGACAATTATCATCCTGAAACATCAACCGGTTCTTATGCCAGTTGGATTGATGGTAAACTCATCAGACAAATAAGTCATGGCAGTTCAGATCATCTTTTCATGATCGGTAAAGGAACCCGGCCCCGATATACAAAGTTATTTGATGTGCAGCACGTCTCCGGAAATCAATTCTGGGGAATGGAATATTTTGGGGAAAACCCTGCCGGCATTGGACTTGATCCTGAAGCTATAGAAGGAGATGATCTTAAGATAATAAGTGATCTGGAATACTGGCAACTGGAAGGTCCCTCAGGAGGTAGCGCCAGGGCCCAGTTAAGTTGGGGGCAGGAGAGTGCTATCCCCGATGTTGATCCTGCAATGCTGGAAATGTACATGGCGGTAGCCGAATGGGATGATTACAGGTGGATCAATAAAGGCAATTCATTTGCCCTGGCTTATGGGGATGGCACCGGTATGGTAAGAGCGCAAACAGTCACACAATTTTCATCAAAATCGGGTTCAGCTTTCCTTACACTGGGTTCTACCAATGAGGATGAGGTCCCACTGCCCATTGAACTGCTATCTTTTGTTGCCGATGCAAAGGAAAAGAGTATTCTCCTTGAATGGGTCACCGCCACTGAAATCAATAACGATTTCTTTACCATTGAGCGCAGCCACGATGGCAGGAATTTTGAAATTGTTGATATAATTGCCAGTCAGGCAGAAGGAGGCTTCAGTAACCAAAAGCTCTGGTATTCAGCATGGGATACAAAACCGGAAGCAGGGATGAATTATTACAGATTAAAACAAACCGATTTTAACGGAGCTTTTGAATACAGTGATATTATTGGTGTATTTTTTGAATTGCAATCCGATGTGGCTTTTAATCTTTTCCCGAATCCCAATAACGGAAATACATTTACTGTAAATCTAAATGGCCTCAGATCATATGAGTTTATTGACCTGAGCATTATTGATATCTATGGAAAAATAGTGTACAATGCTTCGTATCATGCTGATGACAGCGGAGGTTTGCATCGGAATATAGTTCCTCCAGGGCGATTAAAATCAGGAGTTTACTTATTAACCCTCACCAGCCACTCGGGAAAATTCACCTTACGAATGGTTGTTAATTAATTGTGGATATCCACTTCCTGCTTTAGCATTTCCCCAATTTGTTCAAAAACGAACAGTGTATGACCTATACCGTACACTGAAACACTATCTTTTCCTGTTTTTATATATAGGTCTGTTTGTAAGTGCTTGCAAATAAGTTTATTATAATGTTTGGCACGTCATGTGCTTATTTCTTTGCAGAACAATACAAAGAAACAAAAAAAATAAAAACATAAAATCTCAAAGTCATGAAAACTCTTAATCAAATAACCCTGACCGCAACCCTGATCATAATGAGCATTAACTTAAGTTTTGCCGGATCAGAAAAAACATTTGAAATGCGATTGAATAACGGTACAGTAATACAAGTACTTTCAAAAGTTGAAGAAGCCATCGAAGAAACCATCCCCGGATATGATCAATTTGTAAACGAATACAGACAGAACGAA
>CAYXIT010000006.1:0-5043 GCA_964465275.1 uncultured Bacteroidales bacterium
TATTACGCTGGTTGAAAGTTCATTGCCGCATCATTTTGAAAAAGCCCAGGAAATCATTGAAAAATGCACACCTTATTCTGCAAAATCATTTCGCATTGGCATTACAGGGGTACCGGGTGTTGGTAAAAGTACATTTATTGAAGCTTTCGGGATGCATTTGATTTCGCGCGGTCACAAAACGGCGGTGCTTGCTGTTGATCCCAGCAGCGAGGTCTCCAAAGGTAGCATTCTGGGAGATAAAACCCGTATGGAAACCCTTTCGGGTCACGCCGATGCTTTCATTCGTCCCAGCCCTTCTGCAGGATCCCTGGGAGGCGTGGCCCGTAAAACCCGTGAAATTATCATTTTGTGTGAAGCAGCCGGTTTTGACCGTATATTGGTTGAAACAGTAGGGGTTGGTCAATCAGAAACCGCTGTTCATTCAATGGTAGATTTTTTCCTGTTGTTAATGCTTTCGGGCGCGGGAGATGAACTCCAGGGAATAAAAAGGGGAATTATGGAAATGTGCGACGGGATGGTCATTAACAAAGCAGATGGTGATAATCTGATCAATGCACAAAAAGCCAGGGTGCAGTACCAGAATGCACTGCACCTGTTTCCGCCAACACCTTCAGGATGGACGCCAAAGGTGGAGATCTGCTCATCTCTGATGAAAACCGGGATTGATAAAATCGAAGATATGATCATGGCTTATGCCAGCCTGGTAAAATCAAACGGATTTTTTGAAAAGGAAAGGCAGAGCCAGCAGAAATATCATATGTATGAAACCATTCAGCAGAAACTGTCAGATAATTTCTATCAGAACCCGCACGTAAAAGCAATTACAGAAAATGTTCTTGAAATGCTGAATGATAACCGGCTTACATCATATCAGGCAGCAAGCAGACTTTTAGATGCTTACTTCAGCAAATTGGACAAAAGACAGTGATTTTATCCACAAGTCAATAATCCGTTGAATGATATTTTATTTCATTCCTGGTCCAGACCTGGTGTAAGGTTAAAATTCTCGGGATATTTGGCACGCTTATCCCTGTAAAAATCCTGAATTTTTTTCAGGTCTTCTTCGTAATTGCCGGTCGGATAAATAGCAGGCCCCAATCCTCCGGTTTTTGTTCTGTAGTCGAGATAGCCCAGGATAATCGGCACTTTTGCCTGTTCTGCCACAAAATAAAACCCCTTTTTCCAGTTTTTTACTCTTTTTCGTGTTCCTTCAGGTGTAATCACCAGAAAAAAACTATCTGCTTCACCCATCATTTTCGTTATTTTCTTGATCGTACCTGTACTGAAGCCCCGATCCATCGGTATGGCACCCAGGGCTTTCAATATAATTCCCAAAGGGAAGAAAAACGACTCTTTTTTGATGATCGTTTTCGCACTAATAGCGCGTGACATAAAAGCAAGCTTGCCAATTACAAAATCCCAATTGCTGGTATGGGGTGCCATTGTAATTACTGCTTTTTGAACCCCCTCAGGCATATCCCGGGTTATTCGCCAGCCCATTAACTTCAAAATTATTTTGGAAATAAATTTCATATTACTCAAATTTCCGGAAAATCAGCAACATATATTAAGCAGGTTATAGAATAGCATTCTGCAGTTGAACCGCAAGATAGCGATCATTATAAGATTTACAATAATAGACAAAGATAAATCAATAAAACCAAAAAATTTGTATCTGCTATACCGATCTATTATTTTGGGTATCGATTGCCGGAATTTTATACATTTGCAAATTGTATATGGTTAACAATTAAGCAATTGTTTTAATATATCTCAAGTTGCACTTTTGAATGGCTAAGAAAACGTCAACCATAACATGGGAATCAAATCCATTCGTAAAAAGACCTGAAAAAGAGAGTATTCTTAATCAGACAGGCAAAGTAATATGGATGACAGGGCTTTCCGGTTCAGGAAAAACCACTTTGGGCATTGATATTGAAAAAGAGCTTGTAGAAAGGGGGTTTTTAACACAGGTTTTTGATTCTGATATAGTGAGAGCTACAATTAACCGCGATCTGGATTTTAGTCTGGAAGGCAGACTACAGAATATTTTTCGTGTAGCGCATTTGTCAAGAATATTCCTGGAAGCCGGATTTGTGGTCATTAATTGTTTTATATCGCCCACAAACCACATCAGGCATCTTGCTAGGAGGATAATAGGATCTGAGGATTATATTGAAGTATTTGTAAATGCACCGTTGAGTTTATGTGAACTCAGGGATCCCAAAGGATTGTATAAGGAAGCCAGGCAAAAGAGATTATTGAATTTTACAGGTATTGATTCACCTTATGAGCCTCCTGAGAAGCCCGATTTTGAACTGAATACAGAACATTTTTCCAGGAAGGAACTTGTTTGGCAATTTCTGGAATTTATTTTACCGATAATAACCAAAAATAAATAGTATAGAATGTTAAAATACAACCTGAGTCATTTGCGGGAACTGGAAGCTGAATCTATTTTTGTGATTCGTGAGGTAGCTGCTCAGTTTGAAAGGCCGGTATTGCTTTTTTCTGGTGGGAAAGATTCTATAGTAATGCTTCATATGGCTGTAAAAGCATTTCACCCGGCCAAAATTCCCTTCCCGCTGTTGCATATTGATACCGGGCATAATTTTCCCGAAACACTTGAATACAGGGATAACCTGGTGAATAAGCTTGGTGCACGGTTACTTGTGGGCAGTGTGCAGGAATCCATTAATAATGGCAGGGCGGTTGAAGAAACCGGGGCAAATGCCAGCCGTAATATCCTGCAAACCGTTACCTTGCTCGATTCGCTTGAAGAACATGGCTTCGATGCTGCCATGGGTGGTGGAAGAAGAGATGAAGAAAAGGCCAGGGCCAAGGAACGTTTCTTCTCTCATCGCGATGAATTCGGGCAGTGGGATCCCAAAAACCAGCGTCCGGAGCTCTGGAACCTTTTCAATGGGAAGAAAAATCCGGGTGAGCATTTCAGGATTTTTCCTCTGAGTAACTGGACAGAAATGGATGTCTGGCAATACATTTTACTTGAAAAAATTGAAATGCCATCACTTTATTTTTCTCATGAGCGCGAATGTGTTGATCGTAAGGGAGTTTTGCTTGCGCGAAGTGAATACATTAAACTGCAGGATGGCGAGAAATGGGAAAAAATGCAGATTAGATTCCGAACCATTGGTGATATGAGCTGCACCGGAGCAGCGTTATCAAATGCTTCAACTATTGAAGAGATCATTCTGGAAGTGGCGGCTGCACGGCAAACCGAGCGTGGCTCCAGGGCAGATGACAAAAGATCGGAAACATCAATGGAAGATCGCAAAAAAGAAGGATATTTTTAAAATGATGTAATTGCTAAGCATGTAATCTCAAATTTATCTCTAAAAAAGATCAGCCGGGTAAATGAGATCTGCTGCTCTGGCACAAAGTTAACACAGGAAAAATATAGGATATGAACAGAAATAACGGCAATGCTTATCTTGATATGGAACTGCTGCGATTTACCACTGCCGGCAGTGTTGATGATGGAAAAAGCACACTGATAGGCCGCTTACTTTACGATAGCAAATCAATCTTTGAAGACCAATATGAGGCCATAAGGCTTACCAGTGAAAGAAGAGGAGATGAACAGGTTAATCTTGCCCTGCTCACCGATGGATTAAGGGCTGAGCGGGAACAGGGTATCACAATCGATGTGGCATACCGATACTTTGCCACTCCCAAAAGAAAGTTTATTATAGCCGATACTCCCGGGCATGTTCAATATACGCGTAATATGGTTACGGGTGCATCTACTGCTAATCTTGCAATAATTCTTATTGATGGCCGCAAGGGGGTTATAGAGCAAACCAAAAGACATGCTTTCATTGCTTCTCTGCTGGGTATTCCCCATCTGGTTATTTGTATCAATAAGATGGACCTGGTTGATTATGACCAGAAAGTGTTTGAAACCATAAAGAAAGATTTCCAGGGATTTGCCTCCAAGCTGAATATTCGCGATATTCAATTTATACCTATCAGTGCCTTGCATGGCGATAATGTAGTGGATAAATCGGATATAATGACCTGGTATGGCGGCCCCAGTCTTATGTATCTTCTTGAAACTATTCACATTGGAAGTGATCTGAACCTGGTTGATTGCCGTTTCCCGGTTCAATATGTCATCAGGCCGCAGAGTAACGAATATCACGGATACAGGGGTTATGGCGGACGCATAGCAGGAGGTATTTTTAAACCGGGCGATAAAGTAATGGTATTACCTTCGGGGTTTACCACAACCATCAAAGCCATTGATGGTCCTGAAGGCCCTGTTGAAGAAGCTTTCGCCCCCATGTCTGTTACCATCAGGCTTGAAGATGAACTGGATGTTAGCCGGGGTGATATGATTGTTCGTGAAAACAACAGACCGCAAATATGTCAGGATATTGATATCATGGTGTGCTGGATGAATCCCCGGAAAATGAATCCAAACGGAAAATATGCCATAAAACATACTACCAAAGATGCGCGATGTATTATCAGGAGAGTACACTATAAAATAGATGTAAATACATTGCACCGCATCCAGGATGATCTTGATGTGGGAATGAATGATATTGCACGCATTTCCCTGAGAACCACACAACCTTTCTTTTTTGATAAATACCAGATAAACCGTATCACAGGGAGTGTCATTCTTATTGATGAAGCCACACATGAAACGGTAGGAGCAGGTATGATCATCTGAAAAAGATCTCGATGAAAATCGTTAGAAATATCAAATGTTGATCAGGTGCGTTTTACAGGTCTTCCAGGAAAGATTTTTCTTCTACCATATATCGGACATGAGTACCAAATCCTATTTTCCCTCTTTCATCGTGCGCTTCCACATTGAAAATTAGCTTTTTGTTTTCAACAGCAATCAACTCCGTAAAAGCCCAAACCATTTTGTTGACAGGTGTTGCCTTTATGTGTTTTATTTTTACTTCTGTACCAACTGTAATATAGCCTTCAGGTAAATAATTGCTCACACTGGTTTGCGCAGTCATTTCCATAAGGGCTATCATAGCAGGAGTTGCAAATACATCAACG
>CAYXIT010000006.1:5053-22215 GCA_964465275.1 uncultured Bacteroidales bacterium
CCTGGCTGTATTGTCGGGTGTAACCAGGATTTCAATTTTTCCCTTTATTCCCGGGGTAAGTTCTGTTTGCATAGATGTATCAATAGTTAAATGTCGTTTTTACTTTGATATCCGAATGTATACTTTTTGCGACAGGGCAGTGTTTTGCAGCATTTTCAAGTATGCTTTTCTGCCTTTCAGTATAGTTACCTCCGGTAAGATCAAAATCAATAATTATTTCACTGACCCTGCGAGGATTAGCCGCCATGATCTTTGTTGTAGTTAAATCAGCCCTTTTCAGGGAAAATCCGTTATTCACAGCAGTTATATCCATGAGTGTTAGCATACAACTGCTTAGTGCTGTTGCTACAAGGTCGGTAGGTGAGAAGGCTTCTCCCTTTCCGTTGTTGTCGAGAGGGGCATCGGTTATAATAGTTTGCGAAGAAAGCAGATGGGTTGCTTGTGTACGATAGCCCCCCAGGTATTTTGTTTTTGATGTTTCCATTCTGTGAAATATTTTCAGCAAAGATAGGGTTTTAGCTTGTTTTTTTCAGATGAGATAGATGTCTTTTGAAATTCAAAGCATTGAAAAGAAAAATACAATTTCATTATAAAAAAACCCCGGCTTCCGAAAAAGCCAGGGAAAAAAGCACAGTATTTGGAGATTTGATTAAGAGGGAAATTTATTTTTTGTCACTGTTTGCTTGCTGTGATTTCAGGCCGGAGGGCAACTTGGTGCATTCACCGGGTGCAGGGGTATTTGCTGTAGTTGTTGCAGATCCTGCACATCCTGATTTTGCTGTATTACTCGTTTGAATCATTTGAACATCTTCACCGGCTGATTCTGCTTTGGTTGATTTGTCACATGCTTCAGAGTTTGTTGTTTCTGCACATTCTGTAGCTTTGGAAGTAGCTTCAGCAGTAGACGCACATGCGCTTTTGGCTTCGGCTGTTTTCTCAACTTCAGCCGTTTGGGCTGTTGCACAGCATGCAGAAGTTTTTTCCTTTTCTTTTTTTTCTGTTTCAGTTGCAGTAAGCAAAATGCTGCTGCCCGCAATCAGTAGTAAACTCATTAGTGATGTTAGGAAGTATTTTTTCATAGGTAACGGTTTTTTTGATTTGCTTATTTTTATTTAGACCAAAATAAAAAAAAATAAGAAATCCAAAACTTTAACAAAAAAACCGGGAAATAATCAAAAAACAACTTTTATAATATTGAATATCAGATTAATAAGTTATCAAAAAAATTAAATAAAAGTTTAAATTCTTCCTGTTTTCAAAGGTTATTAATAAACTATAAATTATAAATTCATCGTGATAAAGATGCGGGAAAACCGGAAAATTCAGATAATTTTGACTTTTGAAAAACTACTAAATTAAATACATGCCATGCGAAATAAAAAGTTAATAATTATTCCAGTGGTTCTTCTCATTGTTTTTGCTTTATGGTTGATTTTGAGAACAGAGGCTGTGGGTCCCGAAAGTATAAAAGCGCCTGTTGCACAGGGTGATTTTGAAATAAGTGTATATACCAGCGGAGAGCTGGAAACTGAAAATTCTGAGAACATCCAGGGCCCTACAGGATTGAGAACCGTTGGACTTTGGAATGTACAGATAAGCGAGCTAATACCCGAGGGCAGTATTGTAAAAGCAGGGGACTGGGTTGCAACACTTGATCGCACTGAAATTTCGAACCGTTTAAAGGACCGGGAAACCGAACTGGAAAAACTTCAGTCTACTTTTATCCAAACCCGTCTTGATACTACCATGGATATGAGAAATGCCCGCAATGAGCTTCTTAATCTGGAATACGCATTAGAAGAGGCACGCATTGCGTATGAACAATCATCGTATGAACCCCCTGCTACCATAAGGCAGGCTGAAATAAATATGGATAAGGCAATGAGGGCCTACAACCAGGCTTTGCATAATTATGAACTCCGGAAAGAGCAGGCTGACGCTAAAATGCGTGAAGTTACAGCCAGCCTTAATCAGGTTCAAAGACGTCTTGACCAGTTGCTTGAAGTGCTTGATGAGTTTGTTATTTATGCACCGAAAGATGGAATGGTTATTTACAGGAGACAATGGGATGGAACCAAAGTAACCGTGGGTTCACAGATCAGCACCTGGGACAATATTGTGGCCACTTTACCTGACTTTTCTGTTATGATGAGCCGCACGTTTGTAAATGAGGTGGATATCAGTAAAGTTAAAATGAACCAGCCCGCAGAGATTGTAGTTGATGCTTTTCCTGATAAAAGATTTACCGGGGTAGTTACTGAAGTAGCCAATATCGGAGAACAAAGGCCCAACCAGGATGCCCGGGTTTTTGAAGTAAAAATCAGGATCAATGAATCTGATACCATCATGCGACCTGCCATGACCACCAAAAATACTATCATTACGCATGTTGAGGAAGATGTTCTTTACGTTCCCCTGGAAGCTATTCATGTTCTTGATTCCTTAACATTTGTTTTCAAAGATCAGCAGAATCGTATCGTTCGTCAGCAGGTAAGCACCGGATTACGCAATGATAACGAGATTATCATTCACGAAGGGCTTAAGGAAGGAGAAATGGTATATCTCACTATACCTGCTGATCCTGATGAACTGCGTCTTTTGGAATTATAAATGCAATAGTATGGTAAAATCTCAAAGATATATTTATAATCTTAATATTGCCCTCGACGCTGTTTTTTCCAATAAATTCAGGTCAATGCTCACGGCATTGGGTATTATTTTCGGTGTTGGGGCTGTGATTGCCATGCTGGCTATCGGATCAGGCGCCAGACAGGAGATTCTTGATCAGATGAAACTGGTTGGAGTAAATAACATTATAATAAGGCCTGTTTTTCCTGATGATGATTCACAGCAGGAACTTTGGGAAGGTCGGTTTTCTCCCGGTCTTAACCTAAATGATGCTTACAGCATAAAAGACATCATACCCAGTATTACAAGTGTAAGCCCTGAACTGGAGATCAGTACATTTGGGTTTCACCAGGGGGTAAGACGTCCGGTAAGAATTACAGGTGTTAACCTGGAACATTTTGATTTGTTCGGTCTCAATGTAGTATACGGATCATCTTTTACCGCCCAGATGATTGACAATGGAGCTCCCGTTTGCATTATCAGCAATCAGGTACGTGGAATATTTTTTGGGAATACCAATCCGGTAGGTCAGCAACTAAAATTAGGCAACAACTGGTTGACCGTTTTAGGGGTGGTAGAAGATCGCCTTACCGGTGATCAGGCTGCTGAAAAACTGGGAATAAGTGAGTATGGAAGCCTGGTGTATGTGCCGGTGCAAACTGTTCTATTACGTTATCTCGACAGATCTGCTGTTTCCATAAGTGATATTGAGCAGGAGCGCACCCGCAGTGGGCGCAGGGGCAGAGGGGTTGTAATTGTCGGTGAAAATGATAATGAAGATCAGGAACCCAGGAAAAGTTATCACCAGCTCGACAGAATTGTAGTGCAGGTTGAAAATTCCGAGCTGCTAACACCTACATCAAAACTGATACAACGCATGTTACTCAGAAGGCACAACGGAGTGGAAGATTTTGAAATTATTGTTCCTGAACTTCTTCTGCAACAGGAACAAAGGGCGAAAGATATTTTTAATATTGTGCTCGGTGCCATAGCTGCAATCTCATTGCTTGTTGGTGGAATTGGAATTATGAACATTATGCTTGCATCTGTTATGGAAAGAACCCGCGAAATAGGCATCAGATTAGCTATTGGGGCTAAAAAAACAGATGTTATTTTTCAGTTTTTGTCTGAATCAGTATTTATTAGTGTTACCGGTGGAATTATCGGTATTTTTCTCGGTATTGCCATTTCAAGAGCTATTATGCAGTTTACTGATATCCTCACCATCGTTTCACTTGCATCTGTTCTTATCTCATTTTTTGTGTCTGCAGGTATAGGCATAATTTTCGGATATATGCCTGCAAGAAAGGCAGCACAAAAAGATCCTGTAGCATCGCTCAGGTACGAATAAATTCAAACTCTTTTTTTTAAGAGATATTCAGAGAATAATCTTGTCTTTTGATCCGTATAGTTTTAAATTTGTTACTGTACGGATGCGTTTTTATTTTATTAAAATTAAATAAAGACGATACAAAACGCAGTTTATAAACAAAAAAAGACAGGGATATGAAAAAATTTGCAGTTGTATTATCAGGAAGTGGCGTTTATGACGGAGCGGAAATACATGAAGCCACATTGAGCATGTATGAGATTAAAAAGCAGGGAGCAGATTACGAAATATTTGCACCGGATATTGAACAACATCATGTGATCAATCATCTCACAGGAGATGAAATGAAGGAGAAGCGCAATGTTTTGGTTGAGGCTGCCCGTATTGCCCGGGGAAAGATAAAACCCCTTGCTGATTTCAATGCCGAAAATTTCGATGCAATTTTATTCCCGGGAGGGTTTGGGGTAGCCAAGAATCTCACAAGCTTTGCATTTGATGGAGCTGATTGTAAAGTAAATCCCGATGCTGAAAAAGCCGTCAAAGCTATGCATAAGGCCGGAAAACCTATAGGTGCACTTTGTATTTCTCCTGTATTGGTAGCAAAGATCCTAGGCAATGTTGAGATTACCATAGGTCAGGATAAAGATACTGCCAACGCTGTGGAAAAAATGGGTGCACTGCATAAAAGCACCTCTCACGGAGAGGTAGTCATCGATACGAAAAACAACGTGTATACAACACCCTGCTATATGCTTGATGCCAACATAGTTGAGATTGGCGAAGGTGCTGAAAATATTGTAAGGGCAATTTTAAAAACACTTTACTAATGTTGTTTATTCAGCAATAATTTCCAAAGCCCTTTTCAGGGCTTTTTTTATGATCTTTTCATGATCAAATGCCAGATCGGGAAGTTTTGAAATATCGAACCATTTTACATCCCGGGCATCGCTTTGTGCTACAGGTTTAACCTTTTGATCAGCAAATCCCCAGAAAGCAACAGTAACGGTACGGTGTCTCGGATCTCTGTCGGGCTGGCTAAAGGCTTCAAGTTGGTAAAGTTTGATTTTTTTTATACAGGTTTCTTCTTCCAGTTCCCTGGCTGCACATTCTTCAAGAGTTTCTCCCATATCAAGAAAACCTCCCGGCAGGGCCCACATTCCTTTAAAAGGTTCATTTTTTCTTTTGATGAGCAAAATGCTTAGCCTTTCATCAGGGTTCATTTTAAAAACCACAATATCTGCAGTTACTGCAGGGCGGGGATAATTATACGTATAACTCATGTGTTCCTGCATTTTTTTGTTTGTCGGATTAAAATTGTATTTTGTGGTAGTCACTAAGATCGTCTTCTTTCCGCTTTTTATATGCCTGGATCTTTTTACTCAGAATAATAAATATCGCAAGGTCATTCTGCTGAAACCATTTCAGAGCTTCTTCATTCCCTTTTGTTGCATCTGCAAACTTTGCCATAAACTCAAAATTGTTTTTTTTGAGCCATTCAAGTGCTTTGCCGTCATCCCATACGGCCTTTATAAAGGCTCCGAAATGAGGATATTTATTTTCCATTAACCATTTAAATGCCTCTTCATTGGTATGAATTCCATTACACAGGGCAGCCAGTTCGGGATAACCATTGTTCATAAGCCAGTACATGAATTTTTTATTTTCATCAACTGCTTCACCAAATGCGATTAATATTTTTGCCGGGTAATGAATCATTATTGTAAATTATATTTTGATATTGAAACATATTTTGTATGATCTGAAAAATATGAAATTACCTTATAAGATACATTTTTCCAATACCTTGATTAAAGTATTTTGAAGCTGATGTAGCATTCTGTTCTACCTGTTGTCCGTCAATATTTGTAATAACACGATAAAGATACACTCCGTTGGCAAGCCGGTCGCCATACTGATCGGTGCCATCCCAGGCATACTGCGTAATATTGCGGCCAATGCGTATGGGGCCAAGTTCCGACATGTCAATTTCGCGTACAACCTTCCCGGTAACGGTCATGATTTGTATTTTCATATAGGTGGGAAGGCGCGAGCCGGTTAGTGTAAAAACAAAATGGGTTGCTGTGCTGAACGGGTTGGGCCAGTTCAATACTTCGGTGATTGTAGATTGATTGATTACATCAAAGCTGATCACATAATCATTATCTCCTGATTCGTTCATTGATTTATCAGTTGCCTGTACCCGGAGAGTATAGGTTCCATCCTGTTCAAAAACCGGTTCAAACTCAATTGTGCATGTATTATCGGGCATATTGGCAGGAAAGAACTTCATGTTTTCTTTTCCATGAGAATAAAAATAAATTCTTTGCGGATCAGGATTCATTGGTGTGCTGAGAAAAACTTTTACCAGCGAAGTATCATTCAGGGCAAGGAAAGGATTATTATCCATGATGGCAATATTGATAAAGGGATTGGCAGAAACGATCTCTCCATCCATGATCTGACGACCATCGAATGTAACTTCCAGCAAGGGATTGATCTGGTCTTTCTCAACATAAAAAGGTATCTGGCCAATATTGTTAAAATGGTATTGTTCAAGCTGATCATTGTTGGGGTTTACTTCAATCCAAAGGCTGTTCTGGCCGGGTATTCCCTTGGTATCCACTTCAATGGTGTCGATAAGGATATCTCCTGCCGGATGTGGTCGCTGTCGGGCATAATCCAAAGGATGCATCTGGCGGTCCTTATCAATGATCCAGTAATTCACCAGCAGGCTATCCATATCATAATTGCTGATATTGTGTATTGCTGCAGAAAATATAATTTTATCTCCTTCGGGAATCGTATCTTGTTCAAAAACATAATGCTGCGAAGGATCAATAGCAGTTTCCGGAATTCCTTCATATATTACCTTCCAGTATTTCATTTGTGCCGGAGTGCGGTTTTCATCATCCATCATGTTCACCATCAGTTGTAGATAAGGATATTGTTCAGCTGTTATGTTATGGTCTGCAAGTAAAATGGTTTCCTGCTCCGGTGGAATATTCGTCAATAATGTATCTTTGATCCCATTTGTATTGATGCCTATCACATTCAGCCAAACCGAATCGGTATCCAGTCCGTCAAAGTTTTCCTGTTTCCAGTGAACTGCTTCCCATTTACTTGCCGGGCCGATGAACTCAGAAAGAATGTTACCCTTGTTCCAGCTGGTAACAATGCTGTCGTTAAGCTGAATAACAGAAGTAACAGAAGAGCCTATCACTTCGCGCGAAGTACCTATGGTTGCACCTTTGGTTCCGAAAAGGAAATATGGTGTATTGTTTTGCAGACCACGAATATTTGCACTGCCCAATGATTCAAATGCCTGGTAAAGGCTTTCCTGGTAGTTTTCAGCATTATGATTCCGGTGGCTTACTGCCAGAACATAATGTCCTTCTGGTATAGTGTCGATAAAAGCCTCCATACGTTGCTGCCATAAATCGGATGTAGAGTAGTAATCAAAAGTATACATGTCGCGAACACGGCAGTGAAAATTTTCATACTGCCCCAGGTTATTACCCTGGTTCTGGCTGATCCAGGGCTCAGCTGAAACAGGGTCAAAAACAGCAAAGTACATCCCGTTACCCACATCTGCCAGGCAAGAGAAAATTTCAAGTATCACCCCGTTTTGCCTGATATACTGTTCGTTCCAGGGTAGATAAGGATAAATACCTGTTTGAGCCTGTATAGAATTGATATTATTTACAAACTCAAAGATCCTTTCATCCTGATTAAAGAATACATACTGATAATGGTTGTTTTCAAACTGATCAAAATGGGCCTGGCTCCAGCCTTCCTTATCGGGCAGGTATTGAAAACTGCTTTTTCGCCAGTTGTATTCACCGGAATATACGGAGTCTAGGCTTACTCTCCAGAAATATACGGTGCTGTCAGCCAGGCTGACGGGAGGAGTCCAGCTTACAACGCCACCCTTGTTTGTTAGAGTTTGACTTACAGGATTGGTAAAAGTTGATGATGTATCAATCTGAAAAACATACTGTTTTTCACTAACAAACGGATCACCTGTTGAAGCTTTCAGTGTAACTGCCGGTTGCCCTGTGATGGCATAATTGTGCGGAACTACAGGAAGGATATCAGAAGACTTAATAAACAGGTTGTTTGATGCGGTATTATTTAAAACACTAAGCTCATCAATCTGATTTAGCGCATCCAGAGTAACAGTAAATAGGTTTATGCCTATACCCAATTGTCTGTCGACAGGTAATTTAAAACTGATGGTATCTTTGAAAAGGGTTGTTGAAATGCGCCTTTGGTAACTCTCAATGCTTCCATCCGGGAACCGGCGTTCAAGGTCAATAAACATTGAATCTCTTATAGCTCTGCCCAGGTTTGTGGAAATTATATTTACCATGAAGCTGTCAATTTCGGTAGTAACATCTTTTGGTGTAAAGAAAATATCGCTGTTTTCCACCTTGTAATCGGGTTTGGGCTGTGAGTTAATTATAACGGCAGGATCGCCATGCAGGGTTTTCAGAAGTGCTATATTGCGAATATACTGATTGGGGGTCTGGATTTTATCAATGGTTTCCTTAATGGCATACCCTATTGGTTTGCCATAATTCTTTGCACTGATCTGGCGGAAAAATTCATTGGAATATCTGTTCAATTCAAAGGCTCCTGTAGCAACAGTAGCTGCGAGATATCCAATAACACCCTTTTCGGCAATAAGCACAAACTCTTCACTTGAACTTACAGAACCGGCATACAGGTCACCTGCAAAACAGGAATTGGCTACCAGGAACGGATATTTCCCGTAGTTGCTGTATTCTCCGGGATAATCAATGCTCATATCAAATCCGATACCGGCGGCATGTCCAAAAAATGTCATTATACTCACACCGTTATTGATAAGTTGTTTCAGAGAATCGGACTGGTTGATCTGAATAGGATCGGTGGAACTTTTTAGGAAAGTTCTTACATAGGCACCAAACAGTGTATCCTCAACCGTTTGCTGGTATTGCCTGAGATATGATGCCAGTACATTTTGTTCTGAAATACTGGATCCGCCTCCGAAATGCAAAATATTTTTCATCCACTCCTCGGGTTGTTGCTGTGCATTATGGTATTGAATCACCTTGTCGAGATAAAGTGAAACATGAGCGGGATTTTGGGCTGCAAGTCTTCCGGTTCCCAGTGCCGGTGTGTAGCCAGAATTATTCAGTCCCGCTGTTATAAGAATATCTGACGGGGGATCGCCAAAGGATGGAACCAGTGAAGCGGCGTAGGCTGACGGGTTATTTCTGTAAACCGAAGCCGGTCTTGTTTTTCCGATAAGAAATAATTTGCGTGGGGGAGCGGAAAAATTATCGATTGTAAATTTTGCAAAATGTCGCAATGCAAGCGGATGTTTTTTTATACCGTATGCAAACTGATGGTATAATTCTTCAACATCTGCCAGTAAAACATTATACCCTGTTGAATTTCTGAAATTCCTGAAATTCTCTGCAGCGCTCATCAATGATCTGTGCGTGATCATCAGATAATCGGAGTTGATGTTTTCGGCAGAGAGAAAGTTGCGGAATTTTGCGAAATTTTCAGTATTGGAGCTTACCGGACGAATGTTGCTAACCGTTTTTATTTGTAAATCTGAAGTGATAAAAATCTCACGCAGCTGCGAAGGATTTGTAATAAGTGCCCGGTGAGAATTTTCATCAAAGAAAGCCTTTACTTTGGTGTTGTTAGTAAGATTATAAACCCATACACTTTCGGGGTCCGGCGCTCCAAGATCAGTAAAACTGATAAGGGTTTTATCACCCGTAGAAGCAGGAAGTTCAAGTGAAATACTGCCCTGGTTTCTCATATTGAAAGTATGGGGGTATCTTACAGAAATATATACCAATGCAGTTCGATCAACAGGAGAGTTCAATGAATTTACTGAACTGAAAACAAACGGGGTTCCGGAAGGATTCAGGCTGTTTGCAGCAACATTACTTGTAAACAGCAAAAGTGAGTAGCCATCAAAAAGTGTATCCACAAGATTACCTGCAAACTGAATCTGCAGATGGTGATCCGGGTCTAACGGCCGATAATCCGATGCACCGGCAATGGCAAATTCAATATTGGCCTGTGGACCTGCCGTATAAATGTTTGACGTAGGAAGAGTCTTTGTTCTGCTTTGTCCGAGGTTTAGTGGTGAATCAAACCAGCCCTGGGTTTCGGTATAATGGGGTTGAGTTACACCATAATTGTTGGTTTCGCCGGCATAGTAACTGGATGTATAATCCTGACGGGATGTAAACCAAAACCAGTTTGCAGGAGTGTATCCTGAAAAATTATTGTCTTCCTGTATGGCAAATCTTTTGTTGTTGAGCAGGTTGTTCCAGGTAAGATAATAGGTAATTGTATCGTTAATCAGGCTATGATTGCTGTTGGGGTGCCGGCTTTCCATTTCATAAAATTCTTCATCGAACCAGCCATCGTTTTTTTCAGCATAAAATTCAATATAGTCACCAGGCAGGAAAACACCCGAAGATTCATTGGTTACGATCAGTGGAATTTCTTCACCGCGGGCAAAGATCTGAAAACTTCGAGGATCAAAAGTACCCAATGGTACTCCTGCTTCAAGCATAGTGTTGTACTCCAGGTGGTATATCCCTTTTTCAGCAATAGGGATGGCAAAGTACTGCTGCTCATACTGTATCCATTCATTACCATAGTTTTGCGCTTTGGCAGCAAAAGCCAGGGAAAGACAGATTGTTACTATGAACAGTTTTTGAAGCATCTCAGAATAATTTTATAATTTTCTTAATTGATCAAATACTCTCTTTAAATCCGGTTAATCATTTAATTGGTCTTCTCTCCGGTTAATGTTGAACCTTAGAGAAAAAATATTTGAATACAGTGCAATGGAATTATCACCCAGGTCAGTTAAAGCGTAATCCAGTGCAAGTATATCTCTTATTACTACTCCCACACCCATGTTGAATTGTATTGACTTCCTGAATTTTTCATCAGGAGTTGAATACTGCTGATAATTACCCATACCTGCTCTCAAAAAAATCAACTGATTGTAGTTAAATTCAATGCCCAATGCCGGATTAATGCTTATGGGATCACCTTTTATCAATGTATTTCGTTTGCCATCAGTTGTAATATTAAGATCAACAGAAGCCAGCATTTCAAACCTTTCAGTAAAGAAAAAGCTTCGCGAAGCGCCGATAATAAAATGTGGCAGAGTGATTTCGATACTGTTTTCGGGGATTTCATTTCCAGTAAGTGTAAACACTTCGCGCATGGTATCATCCAGATCGTATGACCAGGCATTGAAGGTGGAAGTAATATCGCGACCCATCGCTGCAAAACTCCATTCTTCCATTTGATATTGTATTCCGGCATCAAGTCCGAAACCCCATGCCCCTGCAAAAGAACCGGCGGTGCGTCTTATCACCTTGGCATTTATCCCAAGATCGAGATTATCATTTAACCGTCGGGCATAAGAAAGAATAAAAGCATTATCTGATGCAGAGAATGATTGAATTCTGTCATAGTTTATATTGCCTTCCGAATCAATAAGTTCTGTTGTATTGGGTATATCATCAACCCCAAACCGGAGATATGAGAATCCCAGGGCCGAACTTTCATCGATATTAAATGCTATTGCCCCGTAATCATATTGAGCAATGCCGGCAAAATATTCTGTATGCATAAGGGCTACCTGTATGTTGGGTTCAATTTTCAGAAGTCCTGCGGGATTCCAGTAACCCGCAGTGGCATCGCCGGCAATCGAAACAAATGCATTTGACATGCCCAGCGCCCGTGCCCCTACTCCAATAGAAAGAAACTCATTGCTGTATTTGGGAGTTTGACTTTTTACCGGTGAAATAGTATGAAAAACCGTAAGGCAAAGGAACAGAATCGTTAAACCAGATGATATTCGAGTGATTTGCACTATATGAGATTTTATGCCTTTGAACTGTGGTAAAGATACAAAAACACAAATTAATGCAAAGTGCGGTTTTTACTTGATTGTAAAAGGATTAAAGGGGATGCCCGCAGCTTTTACAGTAAGATGAATCTTCGTGATGCTCCGACTCACTGCACTTACTGCATATTTTGGTTTTTATCTTTTTTGTTTTTTCACGGGACAGTTCTGCTGAAACAATTCCTGTAGGGATTGCAATGATGCTGTAACCCAAAAGCATGATAAAAGTTGCAATGAACTTTCCCAAACCGGTTACCGGTACAATATCACCATAACCCACCGTGGTAAGGGTAATAACAGCCCAGTAAATGCTCAGAGGAATACTGTAAAACCCATTTTTCCCATCCTCAACCACATACATAAGACTTCCCAATAATATTACCATTATCAGAACAAACACCATGAATATAAAAATTTTTCTGAAGCTTGATCTCAGTGAAATTATAAGAAGGTTTCCTGCTTTTATATAGCGGGTGAGTTTTAAAACCCTGTAAATCCGCAACAATCTGATGGAACGAATCACCAGCAAAGGGGTAATTCCAGGATACATCAATCCAATAAAAGCCGGTACAATGGCAATAAAGTCTACTACGCCAAAAAAACTGAAAATGTACTTTTTCTTATCAGGAGCACTTATAATCCTCAAAATATATTCCATGGTAAATATTAAGGTAATTACTCATTCGGAGTAATACAAAAAATCAAAATATTTCTCACTGAAGTCTGAAATACTTTCAAGCATTACAATAATAATACTGGCAAGTATAAGAACGAGCAATATTTCATCAAACAGTTTTCCATAAAATGTATCAGCCTTGAAAATGATATTATACATTTTCTTTTTCCAGGCCGGCCTGTTATTTTCTTTTGGTTCCTCTGTATACATAAGCAAAAGTATAGAATGACAAATCTACAAAAAACACAGGGTTTCTAATGAGAATTCTAACTCCTGATATCTAAAAATGCCACACCCGGAATCATATAAAATAAGGATAGAATAATTTTTAAATCGATTAGAACCAGTCTGTACTTTTCCCGAAATTTTCCCGGAATACAAGTTCTCTGAGCGGATATCTCTGTCTTTCCGATTTTTCCATTACGGCAAAGTTTTCTTCAAGCAGGTCCGGAGAGCCTTTATGTCCGATGGTAAAGGCTGTGATAACCTGGTAGTCATCGGGGATATTAAACAGATCAGTGGCTTTTTGTGCACTGAATCCACCCATCTGGTGTACGAAGAGTCCTTCGTGCATTGCCTGAAACGTAATATAAGCTACACTTTGCCCAACATCATACATAAACGTTTTACTGGGTCTGCCGTTTTTATCGGAGATTTTCTTACCGATGCTGAGAGCCAGTACAGGAGCCAGTTTAGCCCATTTTTGGTTGAACTCCACAAGGGTATCCATAATCATATTCCAGGTTTTATCTCCTTTAAGCCCTAAAATGAATCGCCAGGGCTGATCATTGCTACTGGAGGGCGCCCAGCGGGCAGCTTCAAAAATACGTTGAATAGATTCTTTTGAAACAGTTTGATCAGTAAAGGAGCGAGGGCTCCATCTTTGTTTCAGCAGGGGATGAATATCGAATTTAGTTATTGCCGGTTTTTCCATATGTAATTGCTTTTGGAAATGATAACAAAGAATACATGGCAATGTTTAAGGGTATATAATCATATATAAAAAAACCGGCAGAGAGTTCCTGCCGGTAAACTAAATCAGAAATTTATTATTGAAGAGTTTGTGTGGTGTCAGAGTGTGAATCCATCTCCCATGTAGAATTCCATGATCTTCATTTTGAAGACAAAATCATATCTGGCCTGAAGCGCCTCCCGTTCAGCTCTTGCAAGACGGTTTTGGGATTCATTGAATTCAACAGAGCTGACCATTCCCAGATCAAAACGTTGCCGGGTATAATTGAATGCTTCCATGTAAGAATCAAGTGATTTTGTAGTAGCCTGATATTTCTGGTATGCTGCCATAGCATCGGCATGTGCCTGTTGAATTATTTTATTAAGGTTATTTCGCGTCAGTTCATATTGATTTTGGGCTCTGCTCAGTTCAACTTTTGATTGCTGAACTCTCGTGCGCACTTCCCATCTGTTAAATAAAGGAATTCTGAGATTCAGTCCCACATACTGGCTGAAGTTATCGCGTATCTGATCATTGTAAGGTTTACGTTCAAAAATATTCTCAAAACCATCTGTATAAACCGGGGTATTATCATCAAGGTAACCAATTTGTATCCTGCCGGTGGGCTCGCGCCTTACGAGTTGTTCGTTGGCTTGCGAATAACCTGTTCCCAGGCTGCCAACCAATGTGAGTACAGGGCTTCTGCGTCCGCGTTCCTGGGCAAGGGCCTTCTCAGCCATATGAATCCGTGAAAAGGCTGCTTGTACACCAGGTTCAACCTGCAATGCTTTTTTAAATGCCGCGTTAGGATCATGTAAAATTACCTGTTCGGAAACATCAATTTCGGGTCTTACCACAACAAACTCTTCAGCGGGGTCAAGATCGAGCAATTGAATAAGTTCAAGATATGAAAGGCGAAGGTTGTTTTCGGCGTTTACAAGATTAACCTTCTCTTCGGCCAGTCTTGCTTCAATTTCAAGTAAACTTCCCCTGGGTACTGTTCCTCCTTCATACAAAATTCGCGTGCGCTCCAGTTGCTGGCTTATGAGTTCTATCTGTTGTTGCGCGGTTTCAACAAAATCTTCATTATAAAGTATCTGCATAAAAGCGGCAGCAATATTCAGGGTTATGTCATTTTTTATCCTTTCAGTATCGTAACGCAGCACTGTATGACGTAACATGCTCCTGCGCATATAATTGATGTTTTGAAAACCTGCAAACAATACTACAGTTGTGCTTGCACCTGCATTCTGACGCATGATCTGTTCAGTTGAAAACTCATTGGTGAAAGGGTCAACTGATCGTCCAAAACTTAAACCCTGAGAAGCCTCGGCATTCAAACCGGGTAAAAAATTGGCGTAACTCTGCTCCAGATCATACCGTCCTGATTCTTCGTCCAGTTCCTGCAGTTTGATCTCAAGGTTATGGCGCATGGCATGGTCAATACAATCCTGTAATGTCCATGCCTGTTGTGCCATAGTTTTTGTGGTTACAAATAGTGGTAGTAAAGCAGTAATAACCAGGGCTGATATAATTCTTGTTTTCATGTTTTTTTCTTTTTAAAAGGTAAGGGCTTTCACCCTTACCTTTTGCACTTAACCAATTAACCAATTAACCAATAAACTTACGCTGCCGTTAGAACGAAAAGTGTGCCATTGAACGTAAAAAACTGTTGATTAGGAAATTAAATGGGTTTTAACGTTTCAATTCAAAATAGGAGGTGTACGTTTATAAAACAACAAACGTTCGATTATGAACAGTAGGCTTAATTATAAACATTAAAATAACAGGAATCAGAATATTAATCAGAAATGTAGTGTAAATGCCGTTTCTTCGCCGGGTTTTGATTTAACGGTAATGTTTCCTTTGTGTAATCGCATGATTTCTCTTGAAAGGCTGAGTCCGATTCCGGATCCTTCTTTTTTGGATGTAAAGAAAGGGACAAATATTTTTTCCATGATATCCGGTTTTATGCCATGCCCGTTGTCAGCCACCGAAATATTCACTCTTCTGTTGGGCCCAGTTATGGCAAGAATCTTTATGGATGGGTTTTCAATATTTTTTACAGCATGTATTGAGTTAATAACCAGATTGATGATAACCTGTTCAACCAGATCAGGATCAGCAGTTACTTTCAGATCTTTGGGCACTACATTGATGCGGCAGTGGATTTTTTGTTCTTTTATCTTGGGTTCCAGCAGAGCATGCACCGAATCGAGTAATTCACGAATTTCTATATACCGGAAATTGGGCTTAGGTATGCGTGTAAGATTGCGATAAACCTGAACAAAGTTTAAGAGTCCCTGGCTTCTTTTCTCAATAGTATTGAGTGCTCCCAGGACGCTGTCCACATCATCTTCATCTATTTCATCTTTTAACAACATCGTTTCCTCATCAATAAGTATATCTTTAACTGTACCGGATAAAGAAACAATGGGTGTAATGGAATTCATTATCTCGTGAGTTAAAACCCTGATGAGTTTTTGCCAGGAGTCCATTTCCTTGGCTTCCAGTTCACTGTGGATGTTTTGTAAAGATACCAGTATAAAATCATCTCCTCTCATCCTGAACTCAGTAGCTCTGACGGAGATTTGCAGGAGTTCATTCTCTACAAATACCTTAATTAGGTTTCTATCACCAGCTTTCATTTTCCTGAGCGTTTCGGCCAGATTCTTATCAATTTTTTCAAGTTCTGTGATCAAACGAATGGAAGAAATTCCAAGTAATCGTTTTGCAGCATTATTGAAAATATCTACCTTCCCGTTTTGCTTGAATACAATAATACCAATGCTTATATGCTGAACTACCGTTTGCAGGTAGTTAAAGTGCTCTTCCTTGGCCGCCCTTGCTTTTTTAAACTCATTGATTACTTCATTGAAAGCATTGTTCAGATCGTCAAAGCTTTTACCAAGACCATGATCAGAAAAGGTTGAAACAAAGTCGCTGTGGCGGATGGATTCCAGAAAAGTAGTAAGACGTTTGTTTGTGCGTTCAACATATTTTACCAGTGAAGCAATCTGCACTATGATCAGCAAAGTGAGAATAATACTGCTAATAATAAATTCGCTGTTGCTGATAATGGAGATAAGTATGACCGCCGATGCCACAATCAGCAAAACGCGCATCACTACATTGAATCGAAAGTTTTTAAAGCTCATACTTTTCTATCCTACGGTATAATGATGCCCTGGTGATACCCAGTTCCTTGGCTGCTTTACTTATATTGCCACCATGTTTATCAATTACCTTGCTGATAAGCATTTTCTCTGTCGCTTCCAGATTGGTATTGGTGGTAACAACTTCATCTGTTTCCTGCTTTTCCTGCGTAGAGAGGAAGAAGTCATTGGGTTGAAGCACATTGGATTCACTCATGATAACAGCGCGCTCAACGGCATGCTGCAGCTCCCTGATATTACCAGGCCAGTGATGTTTTTCAAGCCTTTTCTGGGTGGAAGCATGCATTCGTTTCAGGGGCATCTTGTATTTTTTACAATACATATCCAGGAAGTGATTAACAAGCAGCGGAATGTCTTCCACACGCTCGCGCAAGGGCGGAAGGTGAATTTCCACTGTATTGATCCGGTACATCAGGTCCTGGCGGAATTTCCCTTCCTCAACCATTTGATAGAGTGGCATG
>CAYXIT010000006.1:22225-25893 GCA_964465275.1 uncultured Bacteroidales bacterium
GGTAGCACAACCCAGGCGCACATCCACAGGCGTTTCCTTTACCGAACCCAGCCTTACCACCTTGCGGTTCTGCAAAACACTGAGTAGTTTTGATTGAAGCGGCATGCTCAGGTTACCGATCTCATCAAGAAAGATAGTGCCCTTGTTGGCTGCTTCAAAACGACCTGCACGGTCTTCCTTGGCATCGGTAAAAGCACCTTTTTTGTAACCGAATAGTTCACTTTCAAAAAGTGTTTCGCTTATGGCACCCAGGTCAACGCTGATGAATACCTCATCCTTGCGCGGCGACGCCCGGTGTACTGCACGGGCAATGACTTCTTTTCCTGTACCATTCTCGCCAAGTATCAGGATATTGGCATCGGTGCGGGCTACTTTTTGTACGGTAGTCAGCACGCTTAGCATGGCTTCCGACTGGCCGATGATCTGACTAAAGGGTTGGTCACCCTGCTCCATCAGGAATTTTTGCTTCGATTTCAGGTCGAAAACTTCTTTTTTTGACCGGTTTACCTCCAGTGTAGTGTTAATGGTAGCCAGCAATTTCTTATTATCCCATGGTTTGAGCAGGAAATTTGTAGCACCTTCCTTTATACCCTGAACTGCCAGTTCAATATCTCCGTATGCAGTAATAAGCACTACAGCAATTGTCGGATCAATCTCAAGAATTTTATTCAGCCAGTAAAAACCCTCCTGCCCGCTGGTTGCATCCCTTGAAAAATTCATATCCAGCAAAATCAGATCATAATTCTGATTTTTCAGCAGCGTAGGAATATTATTGGGATCATTGTCAGTATTTACTGTTTTAATATGTTGTTTCAGAAAAAGCTTTGCTGCAAGCAAAACATCTTCATCATCATCGATAATAAGAATACGGGAATCAATTTTCGACATAGTGTGTTGGATTTTGTGCGCTAAGATAATAAAAAAGATTATGTAAGTAAATCGATAAACTTAATGATAAAATGATATATCAGACAATCAATCAGTCCTGAAAATTACAGCACAGAAAATATTTTTTGAAAAAACCTTGTCAGTTGAAAAAATTGATATACATTTGCACTCGCAATCAAAAAAACGGGCGATTAGCTCAGTTGGTTTAGAGCACCTGCCTTACAAGCAGGGGGTCACTAGTTCGAATCTAGTATCGCCCACAACCCAAAATATAAGGCCTTTTGTTTTAAACAAAAGGCTTTCTTTTTTCCCTACTACCACTAATTATTCTGCAATCTTCTTTTCCTTATATTTGTTTTCTAATCCATGGGCTTATGAAAAACTTTGCTTCTTTTGTTATCCTCTTCTTTTTATTAATTGGATATACGGTACATGCTCAATTAACAATTGACTTTGAAACCGGCTTGCCATTCCAGGGCTATAACAATGTAAGAATTCCCAATGAAACCGGCACGGAATTCAATTTTACCGACGATTTTGAACTGCAGGGACCGGTTATACCTCTGCGCATCCGGCTGGGATATACTTTTAATGAACGCAACCATTTATTCGCCCTGTTTGCCCCGTTGGGTTTGAATTACGAGGGTACAGCTCCCTTTGATATCAGGTTTCAGAATACGGATTTCGAACAGGGAGAGTTCATTAACGGATTTTACAAATTCAACAGTTACCGGCTCACCTACCGGCGTGATTTTTTCATCACCGAGCGGTGGATCCTGGGAGCCGGCTTCACAGCCAAGATCAGGGATGCACGCGTACAGCTTACCGCAGGAGAAAAAACCGATAAAAAAGACGACCTGGGATTTGTGCCCCTGCTCAATCTTTTTGCAGCCTATCAGTTTGATGGTTTTACAGTATGGTTTGAAGGCGACGGTCTGGCCGGCGGGCCCGGGCGGGCTTTTGACCTTTTCCTTGGCGGGAAGTTTCCCGTGTTGGAAAACCTTTATCTGAAAGGGGGCTACCGTTTTCTGGAAGGTGGCGCCAATGTAAGTGAAGTATATAATTTCACACTGGTGAATTTTGCCATTCTTGGAATTCATTGGCAGATCAACTGATATAAAGGCGGTTGGTGGCGGCGAAGTTAAACTCCTAAAGATTTACCGGACACAATTGAATTAAAATGAAAAAAATCCGGCACTTTTTTCATTTTTTCAAAATAATCCCTACATTTGCTCCTTCGAAAAGAGAAAAAATGAACTTTACCATCAACCATCATCATCATAAAATGCTCATTCCCATGGAATAGTACGTGCTGATGTTGTGTTGTACAGGCATATAACGAAACCGTGGGAAAACATCCCGCGGTTTTTTTTTGCAGAAAATTTTATGAGCAATTAAACAATCATTGAAAAAAACAGTTAAAAGATGAAACTCAGGGATGACATCTCTTGAATCAAAAATGAAAAAAATGAAAATGAAAAAGGCCTATACAGAAATTCATATACATCATCTGCATCATCATTTTGCAGTGGAATACCTGTGCAGAACATACTGAAGGTCCTATAAAAATAATGAACTCATTGTGAAAGGCTTGCAGGTTTCTGCGGGCCTTTCGCCGTTTTTGAGGTTACTGCAGAGACGGAGAGACGCGGAGATCCGCTAAAAGAAAATAAACTCTGCGCACTTTGCGCCTTTGCGTGGAGAAAAAATTTTAAAACAAAGAAAATGAACAAACAACGAATCGCCATTCAAAAATCCGGCCGCCTGAGCGAGAAAAGCCTGAAGCTCCTCGACGATTGCGGCATAAGCATCAGCAACGGCAACCGTACGTTGCTGGCATCGGGGAAGAATTTCCCGGTGGAGATCCTTTATCTTCGTGACGACGACATTCCGGGCTACATCGAAGATGGTGTAGCTGATGTGGGTATCCTGGGTGAGAATGTGGTGCTGGAAAAAAGTACCGGACTGGAATTGATCAGTCGTCTGGGATTTGCCCGCTGCCGCATGTCGCTGGCCGTGCCGCGCAACGAAGAATACACTGGTCCGGAGTACCTGCAGGGAAAGCGTATTGCAACTACCTATCCACGAATTTTGCAGAATTTTCTGGACGAGAAAAATATTCAGGCTGACATACACGAAATTCTTGGCTCCGTTGAAATTGCCCCATCCATAGGACTTGCCGGGGCCATTTTTGATATCGTGAGTACCGGCAGTACCTTGCTCAGTAATGGTCTTAAGGAAGTGGATGTAGTACTGAAATCCGAAGCTGTTCTTGTTTCACGCAGGGGTCTGGAAGCAGAAAAACAGGAGATACTTGACAAGCTGGTGTTTCGCCTGAATTCCGTTATGAAAGCACGAACCAACCGTTACGTGTTACTTAACGCGCCCAATGATAGTCTGGATAAGATCATCAGCATCATACCCGGTATGAAAAGCCCAACGGTTGTGCCCCTGGCTGAAAAAGGCTGGAGTGCCGTGCACTCTGTCATCAGCGAAGACCGCTTCTGGGAAGTAATCGATGAACTCAAGGATGCCGGTGCCCAGGGTTTGCTGGTGATACCTATAGAGAAAATGGTTAGTTAAGATGGAGACCGAAGACCGAAGAAAAACTCTGCGCTCATTGCGAATCCTTTGCATCTTTGCGTGGAGTAAAAAATAACACAATAACTCAACAATATGAAAACTAAGATCAACATCATCGAAAATCCACCCCGCGAAACCTGGGAAGAACTCCTGAAACGCCCGGCGATGGATTCGGAATACCTGGATCAGGCGGTGGA
>CAYXIT010000006.1:25903-30290 GCA_964465275.1 uncultured Bacteroidales bacterium
CAACTACAAGTCGCTCGCGTACATGCTCGACGGCGACCGCGCCGCCTACAACGTCACGCGCCGCGCCATCGACTGGCAGAAGATGGAACAGAAGGCCCCCGAAAAGAAAATGCCCTCCACCGCCGCAAAGGCGATCAGGCGCTGATAGATTTTACCCGTACTTTTGACGGTGTGGAAATTGATTCCCTGCAGGTTCCCGGCGAAGAAATTGATGCATCAGAAGAGCTGGTAAGCGAAGGACTCCGGCAGGCAATACAAACTGCTGCTGCCAATATCCGCAAGTTTCACGCAGCCCAGCAATGCAAGCCTGCCAGAATAGAAACCGCCCCTGGAGTGGTTTGCTGGCAAAAACCGGTGGCTTTGCAGCGGGTCGGACTTTACATCCCGGGTGGCACTGCTCCATTGTTTTCTTCGGTGCTGATGCTGGCAGTGCCTGCGCAAATCGCAGGATGTAAGGATATTGTTTTATGTACTCCCCCCGGAAAGGATGGTAAGGTAAACCCGGCCATTTTGTATGCCGCAAAGATCTCGGGAGTAACGGGTGTATACACTGTAGGTGGTGCCCAGGCTATTGCGGCCATGGCATTTGGTACGGAAAGCATTCCCAAAGTGAACAAGATATTTGGTCCGGGCAATCAGTTTGTAACCGCAGCCAAACAGGCTGTTCAGAAAATGGGTGTAGCCATCGACCTGCCCGCTGGTCCATCAGAAGTGCTGGTAATGGCCGATGAAACGGCTGATGCACGTTTTGTGGCATCTGACCTGCTTTCACAGGCAGAACATGGCCCCGACAGCCAGGTGATCCTTACCACAACCGATAAGAAACTGGCCAAAGACACGATTGTTGCCATGGAAGACCAACTGCAGCAATTGCCCCGAAGGAAAATGATAGAAGAAAGTCTGGATTCATGTAAGATCATTGTGATAGACTCGGTTGATGAGATGGTAGACATGGTAAATGAATATGCCCCTGAGCACCTGATCATCGCTATGAAGAATATGTATAAAGTTGCTGATGCTATTGAAAATGCAGGTTCAGTATTTATGGGGAATTTTACTCCGGAAAGTGCCGGCGACTACGCATCGGGAACCAATCACACTCTTCCAACCAACGGATTTGCCAAGGCCTACAGTGGAGTAAATCTCGATAGCTTTGTGAAGAAGATCACTTTCCAGGAAATAACACCCGCAGGATTGCAGGGTTTGGGAGAAACTTTACAACAAATGGCCGAAGCCGAGAACCTGCAGGCACACAAGCTGGCGGTGAGTGTGAGGCTGGAAGGAATTTAAAAAGTCAGAGTAAAGAGTCAGGGTATGACTTTAAGTCATGCCCTGACTAAGAATCGTCAATCCAGTCCGGGTGCGACTGAAAGTCGCGCCCGGACTAAATAAACAACATAAAAATGAACCCAAACATAGCCCAAAAACTGGCCCGCCCCGCCATTCTCAATCTGAAACCCTACAGCTCGGCCCGGGAAGAATTTTCCGGAAATGAAGGTATTTTTCTCGATGCCAATGAAAGTCCGTTCAACCCACCCTGGAACCGTTATCCCGATCCATTTCAGCAAAGGCTCAGGCAACGCTTAGCAGAAATGAAAGGGGTTGAGATAGATAACATCATTCTGGGAAACGGCTCCGACGAAACCATCGATATGCTCTTTCGCACATTCTGCGAACCGGACAAGGACAAAGTACTGTCTGTGAGTCCTACATATGGCATGTACAAGGTAAGTGCCGGTATCAATGGGGTGAATTATGAAACGGTACTACTCAATGAGGATTTCAGTTTACCGGTTGAGCAGCTGCTTAAGAAATCAGATGAGAACACGAAACTATTGTTTTTATGTTCACCCAATAACCCCACCGGCAATCGATTCAACGACGACGGTATGCATGTTTTGCTTGAGAAATTTTCAGGTCTCGTGGTTGTTGATGAAGCTTACGTGGATTTCAGCTCAGGTGGTTCGTGGGTGGAAGCGTTGAATGAGTTTCCCAATCTTGTGGTGTTGCAAACTCTTTCCAAGGCCTGGGGGCTGGCTGCAATCAGGCTGGGAATGGCATTTGCTTCCAAAGAAATTATTTCATTAATGATGAAGGTAAAACCACCCTATAATGTAAATACCCTAACACAGGAGAAAGCGCTGGAAGCATTGTCGGATGTTACTCGCACCAAAAACAGGGTATCCCTGATCATCAATGAGAGAGATATTCTGATGAAAGCTTTATCGGTGATCTCAGTGGTGAAGAAGGTTTATCACTCCGATGCCAATTTTTTCCTGATCAGGGTGGATGAGCCGGATGTGTTTTATGACTATTTGCTTCAGCGGGGTGTAATTGTGCGTAACCGCTCAAAAGAGCCTTTGTGCCAGGGTTGTCTGCGCATTTCCGTAGGAACTCCCAAACAAAACCAGTACCTGCTGAAAGTGCTTATGGCTTATCCGGTTGGGTTACAGGAAACACAGGGAAGCGAAAGCTGGAAATCCATTTCTGACTGGCTGGTAACACCTCCACGTAAGGCTGTTCGCATGCGCAAAACCAAAGAAACAGAGATCACTGTGGAGATTGACCTTGACGGGAATGCAAAGACAAATATCAATACCGGTCTGGGTTTTTATGACCATATGCTGGAACAGATTGCCCGCCACAGTGGATGCGATCTCAGCATCCAGGTGAAAGGCGATTTGCATGTAGATGAGCACCACACCCTGGAAGATACTGCAATTGCGCTGGGAGAAGCTTTCACAGAAGCCCTGGGCAACAAAGTGGGAATTGAGCGATACGGTTTTGCCCTGCCCATGGATGATTGCGCTGTTATGGTTTTGCTGGATTTCGGCGGCAGACCTGAACTGGTTTGGGATGCAAAGTTTAAACGGGAAAAAGTAGGAGAGATACCCACCGAAATGTTTGAGCACATCTTTAAATCTTTTGCCATTGGTGCAAAATGTAATCTTTACATCAAAGCCAAAGGTAAAAACGAACATCACAAGATAGAAGCTATCTTCAAAGCCCTTGCCCGCGCCATACGCATGGCCATAAAGCGTGAACCCGGAGCAGATTTCCTGCCCAGCACGAAGGGGTTGTTGTGATAAAGGGTCGTTAGAGTCCGGGCGCGACTCGAAGTCGCACCCGGACTTAATTAAACATGAAATCAAACAAAAATCATTAATCAAAAATCTGAAATAATAAACTCTGCGTCTCCCCGTCTCCGCAGTAAAACAAAAACAATGAAAATCGCCATCATAAAATACAACGCCGGTAATATTAAGTCTGTCAGCAACGCACTGAGTCGGCTTGGGGTGGAGCACTCCATCACCGACAATCCGGATGAGATCCTGGCAGCTGATAAAGTTGTATTCCCCGGAGTGGGAGAAGCTTCCACAACCATGGAATATCTGAAAAAAAAGAATCTTGATCTGCTCATACGTGAGCTGAAGCAACCTGTCCTGGGCATTTGCCTGGGTATGCAGCTGATGTGTCAGCACTCAGAGGAAGGAGATACAACTTGCCTGGGAATTTTTGATCTGCCGGTACGGAAATTTGATACAGAGCTGAAAATCCCCCATATGGGCTGGAATAGCCTGCAAGATGTGAAAAGCCCGCTGCTGGACAAAAGCCTGGAAGGGCAGTATGTGTATTTTGTGCACAGTTTCTATGTGCCTGTGGCAAAGGAAACTGCTGCCGTAAGTCATTACGGAATTCCTTTCAGTGCGGCTTTGCAGAAAAATAATTTTTACGCTACCCAGTTCCACCCCGAAAAGAGCGGTGATGTGGGTGAAAGCATACTTAAAAACTTTTTGAAAAGCTAACAGAATCCAGTCCGGGCGCGACTCCAAGTCGCACCCGGACTTAAACTAAATCTTAACCTCAATCTCAACCTTAACCTATGATCCTCATCCCCGCCATCGACCTCATGAACAACCAATGCGTACGCCTGTCGCAGGGCGATTTCAATACGCAAACTGTTTACAGCAATGACCCTGTTCAGACAGCCAGGCAATTTGAAAAGCTTGGATTTACCCATCTCCACATGGTAGATCTGGATGGTGCGAAGCAGAAGACTCCGGTGCATCTTGAAATGCTTGGTGCAGTTGGTGCAGCAACCAATCTGTTTATCGATTTCAGCGGGGGTATCCGTAATACTGATCAGGCACGACAGGTTTTTGAGAAGGGAGCTTCTGCCATTACAATCGGAAGTATGGCTGTGAATGATACTGAAACAACAGAAGCGATACTTAAGGAACATGGCCCTGAAAAAGTGATCCTGGGCGCTGATGTAAAGAATGAGTTCATTGCCACTGCCGGCTGGCTGGAACAAAGCGATAAGGATATTTTCTCTTTTCCAAAAATTTTACTTATAAAATTAACTCCTCTGTTAATTAAAATTAGT
>CAYXIT010000006.1:30300-34345 GCA_964465275.1 uncultured Bacteroidales bacterium
AGGTTTCAGCGAAGTGATGATCACTGATGTGTCCAGAGATGGTATGATGCAGGGACCTTCGTCAGAATTATACCGGAAGGTACTGGAACGTTTCCCGGAAATCAGGCTCATTGCCAGCGGGGGTATTGCAACGATGGATGATATTTATCAGTTAGAGGCTCTGGGTTGTTATGGTGCTATAACAGGTAAGGCTTTGTATGAAGGTAAACTGGCAGATCAGGAATTGAAAGAGTTTTTAAAATAACAAGTCGCAGGGTGACTATGGATTGGTGAATCTAGTCAGGGTGTGACTTGGAGTCACGCCCTGACTAAAACTAATGCGACTCAGCGGTTCCAATAAAATTAAAGTATGAATACATTAGCAAAAAGAATCATCCCTTGCCTTGACATTCGCGACGGGCGCACGGTAAAGGGAGTAAATTTCGTTGACATCCGCGATGCCGGCGACCCTGTAGAGCTGGCACAACGCTATTCGGAGCAGGGTGCCGACGAACTGGTATTTCTGGATATTACCGCATCCCACGAAAAGCGTAAACTGTTGAAAGCGCTGGTAGAAAAGGTGGCTGCCAGCATCAGTATACCTTTTACCGTGGGTGGCGGGGTATCCGAACTGCAGGATGCAGATGTATTGCTTTCTGCCGGGGCCGACAAGGTTTCGGTAAATTCGGCTGCCATCCTAACTCCGATACTAATTGATAATCTTGCGAAACAGTTCGGTAGTCAGTTTGTCGTGGTAGCCATCGATGCAAGGCTTGAAAGCGGCCAATGGCAGGTGTATCGAAACGGAGGACGCATCCCTGTCGGACGTGAATTATTTGAATATGCCCGTGAAATGCAGGAGCGCGGTGCAGGGGAAATCCTGTGGACCTCCATGAATCACGACGGGACTCAAAACGGTTTTGCCAATGAAACCCTTCAGGAACTGGGAGAAAGTCTTACCATCCCACTTATTGCATCAGGTGGAGCAGGCAAACCCGAGCACTTTGCGGATGTTTTTACCCTGGGCAAAGCTGATGCTGCCCTGGCAGCAAGTGTATTTCATTATGATACGATACCTATTCCGGTATTGAAGGAGTATTTGAAAAAGCAGGGGATTAATGTGAGAATTTGACGCTTCGACAAGCTCAGCGACCGGAACCTCGGTGCCTGAGCTTGTCGAAGGCACAGTTTGAAAAGGATCGCTTCGACAAGCTCAGCGTCCAGGGTCTCGGTGCCTGAGCTTGTCGAAGGCACAGAATAACAAATTAAAAAAGAAACCATGAAAGGATTTATGTTTATCTTGGAATGCGCTGATGGCAGCTATTATACAGGAAGTACGAATGATATTGATTTTAGACTGAAGCAACATCAAATGGGAGAAGGATCAAACCATACAAAGAAGAGACTTCCTATTAAACTTGTTTATTATGAAGAATTCCAGAGAATAGATGACGCATTTTTACGGGAAAAACAGGTTCAGGGTTGGAGTAGAAAAAAGAAGGAGGCGTTGATAAAAAATAAGCAAGATTTATTACCCGATTTATCCAGAAGTTATTCTGAGATAAATAAAGAATTAAAAAGGAAGATTGAAAGATAGCCTGAGCATTTCGCTTCGACAGGCTCAGCGTCCAGGGTCTCGGTGCCTGAGCTTGCCGAAGGCACAGTTTTGAATTTAACCAAAGGATCGCTTCGACAGGCTCAGCGTCCAGGACCATGGTGCCTGAGCCTGTCGAAGGCACAAGTAAATTTAAAAAATAAAACTATGAACTTCAATAAATTAAACGGCCTCATACCGGCCATAATACAGGAATCCAAAGGAGGTAAAGTATTAATGACAGGCTTCATGAATGAAGAAGCCCTGCAAAAAACCCGTGAAACAGGCAAGGTTACATTTTTCAGCCGCACACGCAATACCCTTTGGACCAAAGGAGAGACCAGCGGAAACTTCCTGCAGGTCATCCAAATCTATGAGGATTGCGACAATGATACCCTGCTCATTTATGCAGAACCTTCAGGGCCTGTTTGCCATACCGGTGATGCCACCTGCTTCCATCAAGATCCCGGTCCCGAACTGGCATTTATCAGCCATTTGCAGAAGGTGATCTCAGGGCGCAAAGGTGCTTCGCCTGAATCATCCTACACAGCGCGGTTGTTTGAACAAGGACTGCCCCGCATAGCCCAGAAGGTGGGTGAGGAAGCGGTAGAATGCGTCATTGAAGCCATGAAGGGTGATAAGGAAAAATTTAAAGAGGAAGCTGCCGATTTGCTGTATCACCTGATGGTGCTACTGGCAGAACAGGAAATGGAAATTACTGATGTGGTGAAGGTGCTGGAAGGAAGGCATAAATAATGCAGATTTGACTGATTGAATCACCAGCCTATTCCCAGCCGTATTCCGCCCACAAATAAAAGTCCCGTATAGCCAAAACTGAATGCATCACTGTCAAAATGGCTTGCCACTTCCACGTTTCCAGGTATTTCATAGGTTGAAAACATAAAACCGTAACCCATAAAAAGATCAAGCAATAGATGCCGGTCAATGATGGTTTGATAACCGATGGTTCCTTTCAGGCTGAAAGTGTGTGTATATTTATGCCAGCTGCTGTTGTTGTATCTGTAGAATGTAAGGTCGTTTTCTGTGTAAACATCCCATCGGTCGCCCCGGTATTCCTGGTTAATAAAACGATAACCACCACCACCGGTGAAATAAAATCCGCGGGGTTCTATCTGGTCTTTCAGGTACCGACGAAAAAATACTTCCAGTCCGGCACCCGACATGCTGTAAACATTATAATTCCCCCAGATCCAGTTACCTCGTTGCCCCCTGTAGTAAACAGTTGGTGCCAGGGTAATCCATTGGCGGGGATTGTTGAGTCTTTTGTCAAATTCAATTCGGATTCCATTCTGAAAAAGATGTTGCGGGACGCCCATGATGAGTATGTTATGACGGTATTCATTGACCGGTTCCTGTGCAAAACTTTTTCCGAATGGTAAAAGCATCAAAGTGCAAAAAAGCATTAAAATATTTTTCATAATGTGAAGTTTATCACTTTTAATGATGTTAAAATGATTTCATTCCGGTGGCCAGACCCAACCTGAATCCTATCAGTAAAATTGCACCACTATATCCCGGACTCCAATAATTGTAATTCATTTCATTTCTATTATCTGCATCTGTTGTTAATATTGAGTGGCGCAATCCCATTCCGGTATAAATATCCAGCACCAGCCGGTCGGTTGAAATGAGATATCTTCCGATCATTACATCCCATCCCAGCTTATGAATTGAGTTGTAGCGTTCAGCATTGGTTCCCGGAATGGTTTCTTCCCAGTTAATGTAATTGTAATGCCACACGGGGCCATGACTTATATAAAATTTTGATTTGCCAAGCCCTTTACCAGGGTAAAACCGATGGTACAGATGAAATCCGGCCCCTCGTTGACGATCAAAATACACACCGGAAATATCAGAACCGGAAAAGTTATTGCTGTAAAACAGGATGGGAGATAACTGCAGACTGTGATTCTTATGAAGAGTTATATCCACATCCAGGCGCATACCACTGATTGCTGTATACATGGGTTGCACAGTGAAAATGAGCGCAGGTAAAGTATCGGCTGGTGCGGCACTGAGAGACTTATTTGCATTTGAAGTATTCACACAAATGAGCAAAAAGGCTAAAAACAGGGCTGAATAACTTTTTCTCATGGTTTTGGGATGGTTAGCTTGCTTAAAAAACTCATACTTTCTCCATCGTAGTCGTATTGGTAAAGTCCATCTTCTGCTACCACATAAAGTCTGCCATCATCAGGAATAACATCAATGGCCTGGATGTCGAATGTTTGCAGAAGTTCAATATCGTAGCCGTTATCTTCCACATGAAAAACCTTCAGAACATCATCACAAATAAAAAGCCGGTCATTATCGATACCCAGACCACGGGGGCCTGTCATCTGATATTCGGCAATTATCTGGGGTGCATTTAGTTTGCTGATATCAAATACCAGCAATACATTTTCACCCCAGGGTGTATCAGGTCCGCTTCGCAGGGTAACGTATGCAAAG
>CAYXIT010000006.1:34355-37472 GCA_964465275.1 uncultured Bacteroidales bacterium
AAAGTCGCCTTGTACAACAACGGGGTCATAGCTTACAAAATGCGGAGTAAAGCTGATTTTATCGGGCCGCTCCGGGTTGGTGAGACCATAAATGTGCATCCCGTCTCGTGCTCCTATAAACAGATAATCTTCTGATGGAAAGATAGTTTCAATGCCAAATCCCAGGTATTGATTGTGAAGATGTTGAATATTTGCAGGTTGGGAAATTCCAAAAGTATGCAGACTCTCATGATCAACGGTGTAGAGATAATCCTGCAGGATAGTGAAACGGGCCATGGAGCCGCCGGTGCCGGTATCTCCCCGCATGGCATCGTCCTTTGTGCAGGAAAACAAAAGGATAAGTGCCGTTAACAGGAATAGGTTTGTTTTTCTTTTCATAATTTTTTTATTTTACCCATGCAACAATTACTGTATTTTCAGGTCTTCTGTGCGCAGAATAGGACCAGGGGATCCATTCCAGGTCAGGCGGTGTGGGTTCGGGAAATACTTCAGCCACCCTGTCAAGGATGCTGATCTGCGGGTACGAGCTGATATCGATGGATACCAGGTCGATGGAATTATCTGCATACAAAACATTGTTGCGGATGGCCAGGTCCATAACGCCGGGAATATGAAGAAATCCGGTCTTTTGTGGATTGGAAGGATCCTGGTTGTCAATGATATGTATACCCTTGAAAAGATCAACGATATAGATCATATTCCCATAGATGTATATCTTTCCGGGGGTTTCAAATTCTCTGGTTTCCTGCATAAAAACACTGGCAGGAAGCTCGGATTTTTTCATCAGGATAGGTACATAGGCCGTCTGGTCGCGGTCATCGGGTTCAATGGACAGGGAAGTGATCAGGAACACGGCCACAATCCATAATGGGATCTGCAGGGATTTCATGGTAAACTGTTTTATGGTGAGAAGCAAAATATTGATCGTACCAAAATTAGAACAATATTTTATCCGTTCCTATGGAGAGTTAAAATATTGTACCTGATCTTAAGACGAAAAATTCAGTCGGAAAGTTGCAGACAAAATAAATTTTCTTCTATTTATACTCATTCCAGCTTTTAATGATCAGGTCATCAGAGTTCAGTTTACAAAATGCATAAATAAAAGCACTTGCCAGGCGGGCATTGGTAATGAGCGGGATATTGAAATCGATGGCATTACGACGTATTTCATAATCGTTGTAAAGCTCGTTTTGCGACAGGTTCTTGGGAATATTGACCACCAGGTCGATTTTTCGTGATTTAATATATTCCAGCGTGTTGGGATGGGCATCTTCATCGGGCCAGTGCAGCATAGTACACGGAATATTATTGTTTTCCAGAAATTGTTGTGTACCGCGTGTTGCATAGAGGTTATAGCCTTTTTCATGTAACATTCCGGCACTGTTTAGCATTTCTGTTTTGGACCGGGCAGGCCCTGTTGACAGTAGTATGTTTTTCTTCGGAATGGTATAACCTACTGATAACATGGACTTCAGTATGGCTTCATAGTAATCTTCACCCAGGCAGCCCACTTCACCTGTTGATGCCATTTCCACACCCAGCACAGGATCAGCTTTTTGCAATCGTGAAAAAGAAAATTGCGAAGCTTTGACACCTACATAATCCAGTTCAAAAAGCGATTTTTCCGGTTTCTCCACGTTCTCACCCAGCATAACCCGTGTTGCATAATCAATGAAATTGGTTTTCAATACTTTGGAAACAAATGGAAAACTCCTGGATGCCCTGAGATTACATTCAATAACTTTGATGTCGTTGTCCCTGGCCAGAAACTGCATGTTAAAAGGACCCGTAATTTGCAGTTCAAGGGCAATTTTGCGGGCAATCCGTTTGATTCGCCTGATGGTTTCCACATAAAGTTTCTGGGGTGGAAACACAATGGTTGCGTCGCCGGAATGCACCCCTGCAAATTCAACATGTTCAGAAATGGCATACACCACGATCTCTCCTTTATGCGCTACCGCATCATACTCTATTTCCTTGGCGTTTTCAATGAACTCCGAAACTACTACCGGGTATTGTTTGGAAACATTGGCAGCCAGTTTCAGAAAATGCTCCAGCTCACCAATGTTGGAAACCACATTCATGGCTGCCCCTGAAAGTACATAGGAGGGGCGTATCAAAACAGGAAACCCTACCTTCTCAACGAATTTGTAGATCTCTTTTACTGTAGTAAGTTCTTTCCAGCGTGGCTGATCCACATCCAGACTATCGAGCATGGAAGAGAATTTATGACGGTCTTCGGCCCGGTCAATGGAAAGGGCAGATGTACCCAGGATGTTGACATGAGCCTTGTGTAAACGCATGGCCAGGTTGTTGGGAATTTGTCCGCCCATGGAAACCATTACCCCTTTAGGGGTTTCAAATTCTATAATATCCATTACCCTTTCGTAAGAAAGCTCATCGAAATACAACCGGTCGCAGATGTCGTAATCGGTACTTACGGTTTCAGGGTTATAGTTGATCATAATAGAACGCAAGCCCGTTTTGCTGATGGATTGCAGCGCATTTACACTGCACCAGTCAAATTCTACGCTGCTACCGATGCGATAAGCTCCCGAGCCCAGCACAATCACTGACTTCTGATCATTTTCCGGAGGGATATCATGTTCAGAACCATGATAAGTAAGATAGAGATAATTGGTCAGAGCCGGAAATTCCGCTGCCAGGGTGTCTATTTGTTTTACGACAGGTAAAATTCCCAGTTTTTTCCGATGTTCACGTACTTTGAGACTGTATTCCGTGACATCTTTCCGGGTATTTTTCACCAGGTTTTTGGCGATCTGGAAATCAGAAAAGCCAAATTGCTTGGCCTTGTGCAGCAATTCCCATGGTAACTGGTCAATTTCTGCATAGGGTGCAATTTCTGATTTAAGATCGGTAATATTTTTCAACTTGTATAAAAACCAGCGATCTATGCGGGTAAGTTCATGAATTTCGCCAATGGTAAAATTGTGTTGTAAAGCCATGGCAATAACAAAAATGCGTGTATCGGTAGGGTTTTTAAGCTGCTCTGCAATCTCTTCCCTTCCGAATATTTCCAGTTCCTTGTTTTCCACAAAACCGTGCATTCCCTGTCCTATCATGCGCAACCCTTTTTGGATGGCTTCTTCAAAA
>CAYXIT010000006.1:37482-38830 GCA_964465275.1 uncultured Bacteroidales bacterium
CCACAGCCATGACCTCTCCCACACTTTTCATGCTGCTGCCGATTTGTTTGGAAACGCCGCTGAATTTTCCAAGGTCCCAGCGGGGTATTTTGCACACCACATAATCCAGTGCAGGTTCAAAAAAAGCCGGGGTGGTTTGGGTAACTGCATTTTTCAATTCGTGCAGGCCATAACCCAATCCAAGCTTAGCCGCAACGAATGCCAGCGGATACCCTGTAGCCTTTGATGCCAGGGCGCTGGAGCGCGAAAGCCGGGCATTTACCTCAATTACCCGGTAATCTTCCGATTGGGGGTCGAGTGCATACTGCACATTACACTCACCCACAATACCGATATGACGAACAATTTTGATGGCAATCTCCCGCAATTTATGGTACTCCGTATTGGTAAGTGTTTGGGATGGCGCGATGACAATACTTTCGCCGGTGTGTATTCCCAGCGGATCAAAATTTTCCATGTTACATACGGTAATGCAGTTGTCGTAGCGGTCGCGTACCACTTCATATTCCACTTCCTTCCAGCCTTTCAGAGATTTTTCCACGAGGATTTGTGGTGCATGATTCAGGGCTTTTTGAGCAAGTTGCTGCAACTCCTCATCATTGTTGCAAAATCCGCTTCCTTGGCCGCCCAGAGCATAACCTGCTCTTACTATCACAGGATATTCAAGTTCATTGGCTGCCCTCACAGCTTCTTTTACTGTATTTACCGCTTCGCTTTGAATGGTGAGCACGTTGATCTCATCCAGTTTTTTCACAAAAAGCTCCCGGTCCTCGGTGTTCATGATGGCATCCACCTGGGTACCAAGTACCTTAACTTTATTTTTTTTCAGGACTCCGCTTCGCTCTAATTCCACACCGCAGTTCAGGGCAGTCTGGCCACCAAATGCCAGTAATATTCCCTGGGGTTTTTCCTTCCTGATCACCTTTTCCACAAAAAACGGGGTTACAGGCAGGTAATAGATGGTATCGGCAATTCCTTCGGATGTTTGTACTGTGGCAATGTTGGGGTTTATAAGAACGGTTTGTATTCCTTCTTCTTTCAGGGCTTTGAGTGCCTGTGAGCCGGAGTAGTCAAATTCGCCGGCTTCACCGATTTTGAGGGCTCCGGAACCGATTACGAGGACTTTTTTTATTTTCATGTTGAAGGTTAAGTGTATCAGGTTATTGGGTTTTTTCTTCACGCAAAGGGGCAAAGGATTCGCAAAGAACGCGGAGTTTTTTATTTAGGATTTATAATTTTTGATTATTCATTTATGACACTCTACAAGTGGTAATGTTCGTTTGTCCTACCGTTTCAGAGCTTCGCATTTATAGATGTTGTTATCATTGTTCATATATAATTTTGAATG
>CAYXIT010000006.1:38840-44274 GCA_964465275.1 uncultured Bacteroidales bacterium
TCCTTTTCGTCTTCTTTTTCCATAACATAGTTTTTAAAAACTTTGCCTCTTCTTTTTACCCGTTGTTTTTTAATAATTGAAAAGCCACGTTTGAGAAAAAAAGGTTTAGCGGTAATACTAACTTCTGCATATAATTTTTGATTATTTCGTTTCGAATTTCGAATTTAGTGCTTCGAATTTTCCTCTCTTCCGTTTCCGGTCTCCGGTCTCCGGTCTTCCTTATCATATCAATAAACTCATCAAACAAAAAATCCGTATCTGTTGGCCCGCTGGATGCTTCGGGGTGAAACTGGGTTGAGAAAAACGGCTTGCTTTTGTGCTTTATGCCTTCGTTGGTTTGGTCGTTTATATTGATAAAAAGTTCTTCCCACTCTTTCCCCAGTGATTCGTACCGGGTTGCAAAACCATGATTTTGCGATGTGATAAAGCAGCGGTTGGTGCCTTTGAGCAGAACCGGCTGATTATGGCTGCGGTGGCCGTATTTTAGTTTAAAGGTATCACCACCTGCGGCCAGTGCCATAAGCTGATTTCCCAGGCAAATGCCGAAAATGGGTTTATCCTGCTGTAAAGCTTTTGAGATGTTCTTTATGGTAGCAGTGCATTTTTTTGGGTCACCGGGACCATTGGAAATAAACAGGCCGTCGTAATCCAGCGTTATAAAATCATAATCCCACGGAACCCGGATAACAGTTGTGTCGCGTTCAAGCAATTTGCGGATGATGTTAAACTTCACACCACAATCCACAAGTGCAATTTTGTATTTTCCGCTGCCGTAGGTAATAACATCGCGGGTGCTGACTTCATCGACCAGATTACGTTCGTTGGGATCAGTAAATTCAACGGATTGACCGGAAAATTCAATTTTACCCGGCATACTGCCTTTTTCGCGAAGGATCTTGGTAAGTGCACGTGTGTCAACACCACCTATGGCAGGGATTTGCTGTTCGATGAGCCAATTGGAGAGGCTTTTCCAGGCATTCCAGTGGCTTGATTCAAAGGAATATTCTGAAATGATCAGTCCTGAAATATGAATATTTTCCGACTCATAATACTTAAGCAGGTTCTGCTCTATGGTCATGGGGGGCACTCCGTAATTACCGATCAGCGGATAGGTCAGCACCAGTATTTGCCCCTGGTATGACGGATCAGTGAGACTTTCAGGGTAGCCCGACATGGCAGTGTTAAACACCACTTCCCCGGCTATAGCTTTTCGGAAGCCAAAGGAATATCCCGCAAAAGAATTGCCATCGGGGAGAATAAGAACTGCATCGGATAGTTGCACAGATTGCGCTGCAGAAGCAGCAGATGGGTTTCCGGTCATGTTTTAGTTGATATGGAAAGCAGGCGCTCTCCGGTAAGTAATCCTTTTTTCTAACCGGAATACAAAATTACTGTTCTGAAACTATAGTTTAAAAATTAATTTTCAGAAGTTGTTAACAGACCGGGGGAGATGATAGTTTCTTCTGAGAACAATGATGTAATTGCCCGAAATTCAAAAATCTTTAACTTTATCCCTAAAAAACAGATATGTTCAAATCCATCAACCCGGTAAACGGAGAAATTATCTCCACTTACAGCCAGCATGATAAAGAAGAGGTAAAAACCATTATCGATCAAACCCATAAGGCCTGGATGCAATGGAAGGAAATATCCTTTGCCGAACGCGCTGCTCTGATGCAAAAAGCTGCCGATGTTTTGTTTGAAGAAAAGGAGAAGTACGGCCATTTGATGGTGCTTGAAATGGGCAAGACCATGAAACAGGCCATAGCAGAGGTTGAAAAGTGTGCGGCTTGCTGTAATTATTATGCCGAAAATGCCGAGGTTTTCCTTTCCAATGAAGAAATCGAAACCGATGCCCACGCCAGCTATATTGCTTATAACCCTTTGGGTGTGGTACTGGCAGTAATGCCCTGGAATTTTCCTTTCTGGCAGGTTTTCCGTTTTGCAGCCCCGGCGCTTATGGCCGGTAATGCTGCAATTTTGAAGCATGCTTCCAACGTGATGGGATGTGGCATGGCCATCGAAGAAGTTTTTCTCAGGGCCGGTTTCCCGGAAAACATTTTCCGCACATTACGCATTCCAGGCAGTGAAGTTACGCCCGTCATCGAAAATCCCCTGGTAAAGGCTGTTACCCTTACCGGAAGCGTGGGAGCCGGCAGCGCCGTGGCAAAAAAAGCCGGTGAAATGATCAAAAAAACAGTGCTCGAGCTTGGCGGCAGTGACCCATATATCATTCTTGAAGATGCCGATCTTGAATATGCCGCTGAAACCTGTGTTACCAGTCGTCTGATCAATGGCGGACAAAGCTGTATTGCCGCCAAACGCTTTATTATCGTGGAGGAGGTGTATGAAAAGTTCGAGAAGCTTTTTCTGGAAAAGATGAAATCTAAAAAGATGGGCGATCCCTTCTCTGAAGAAACAGATCTCGGACCACAGGCACAGGAAAATTTGCGCGATGAACTCCACGAACAGGTTTTAAAAAGTATTGAAAAGGGCGCAAAATGTATGCTGGGCGGCTATATTCCCGATCAGAAGGGAGCCTGGTATCCACCCACAGTACTTGTGGATGTGCAACCGGGAATGCCGGCTTACGAGGAGGAAACATTCGGACCGGTTGCAGCACTCATCAGGGCAAAAGACGAAGACGATGCCATCCGTATTGCCAACGACAGTGTATTCGGGCTGGGGGCAGCCGTATTTACCCGTAACAAAAACCGGGGACAACAAATAGCGGAAGAAAAGTTAAACGCCGGCTGCTGCTTTGTGAACGATTTTGTAAAATCCGATCCACGCCTGCCCTTTGGGGGTGTCAATGAAAGTGGTTATGGCAGGGAGCTCTCATATCCGGGAATCAGGGAGTTTGTGAATGTTAAATCGGTTTGGGTGAAGTAGAAAAGCACTAAAGATATTATCAGTATTTACAGCATAGGCTTTCCGGTTCGGTCCAGAACAATGGGGTCTATTTTTAGTATTTGTGTTAAAAGGGTATAAAGTTTAGGATTATAAATGTAAAAAGCCTTTGCCTGCTCAAAAAATATTTCCACCGCAACCGCAAAAAATTCATCCTTATTGGTAGTGCTGTATTCACGGAAGATTGATGTGCTGTTTTGTCCATTCTGTATTTCCAGGATCTCTTTCTTTGCTTCCCGGTCAAATTCCTGCATAATGAACTGGTCAAAGAAATTGTATTCGGGATTATCGATGATGTTTATGAGCCGCAGTGCATGAGCCATTTCATGCAGACCAAGATGACTTCCGTCGGCATGAGACCGGAAGCCGTCCTTCAGGTTTTTCCAGGATAAGACGATGATCCCTCCCAGGTTAACCTCCCCTTTATGGTATTTTTGGGTAATGGTTGAATAATAGTCATCCGGGTAAATGAGTATTCTCCAGAAGTGCCTGAAATAGATGGACGGGTAGCCAAATGTAAGCTGTATGGTGCTTCCGGCCACGAGCGCTTTCATTTCCGGAGTGATCTCCCTGATACCGCCCCGGGAAATGAACTGTTTCATGTCGATGAATCTCTGCACCCGCCGTTCGAATTTGAGTTTGTTTCTGTCGCTGAGTGCATTGTAAAAAGGGAAATAGCGGATAAGATAAGGCTGATATATCCTTTGAAGATTGCGGTAAAACAAATACTTCTTCAGGTTCTTTTTCACAAAAGGTACATCCAGATAAACCAGAATGTAATAAACGAGCGCTGCTCCAAAGAAAATAAAGGTAAGTATAACAATCAGAGGATAGGGGCCATCGGGTTGTTCCATGGATGTGTTTTGAGTGGATGCTGGTCAGGGTTCAGATGTACAGGAAAACTTCTCACATTAGAACACTGCTGCGGCAAAGATAGAAGATTTTTGATTAAAGTTGCTTCAACAATGTCTCCCCTGCTTCATCCATATCTTTTCCAAAAGCAATAATACCCTCTTCATGCCCGCCCATTACCAGGATTTTCTCATCCTTCACCCCGGTTTCATTGAATAATCGTTTGATCTCCCCAGCCATTTCAGGTGTACCGTATTCTGCATCGGCCTGGGTTGTGGGCACCTTGTTTATCAGCCTTTTCCACATTTCAAGATTATGAACGTGTATGACAGCCTGTATTTCAGGTGCACTTTCGTAAAGTGCTGCATGGGTTAGTGACTCGGATGAAGCTATCATGGGACCTTTGCACTCCAGGCTGTTTTGCTCAAGATCATAACGGGTGACCAGTGTAAAATGATTTTCATTCAATTGGTTCAATTCTCCGGTTGCCGATCCGGTAATGATGAAGGTATTTCCATCGAAACGCATACTGATATTACCAAAGCTGATACCATCATTATAAACACCGATCAATCCCAGGGCATACAACTTTTCCCGCCAGATATTGATTTTACTGGTATGATCATGGGAAACAGGCCCGGCCTTTATCCAGTGGCAGTTGAATTTGATGTAGCCTTCTTGCATGAGTTTAGAGGTTGATCGATTATTGGGTTATTTTCTGCTCCACGCAAAGTCACAAAGTATTCGCAATGAGCGCAGAGTTTTTATTTATGATTTAGCTTCGCGGAGCCCGGCTGCGCCTCGGTTCGATATTCGGATTTCGAATTTTATTTCTTTTTCTCAGGAAATATCCCTAGAATCTCCTCCTTTTCCGCCTTACAAATTCCCCTTTCCGTAATGATTCCGGTAACCAGCCTTGCCGGGGTAACATCAAATGCATAGTTGGCTGCCGGGCTGTTTTCGGGGCAGATGCGTACTTTTTTGACTTCATCATCGCACCAGCCTTCCACATACTTAACTTCATCGGGGTCACGCTGTTCGATGGGGATTTCTTTTACACCATCTTTCGTCTCCCAGTCAATGGTGGAGGAGGGCAGGGCCACATAAAACGGGATGTTGTTGTCGCGGGCGGCCAGGGCCTTCAGATAGGTGCCAACCTTGTTGGCCACGTCACCTGTGTGAGTGGTGCGGTCGGAGCCCACAATCACCAGGTCAACCTGTCCCTGCTGCATAAGATATCCGCCGGCATTGTCAGTGATGAGGGTGTGTGGTACGCCATGATTGCCCAGTTCCCAGCAGGTGAGGGCAGCACCCTGGTTGCGCGGGCGGGTTTCATCTACCCACACATGCACAGCAATACCTTTGTCGTGGGCAGCATAAACAGGAGCTGTAGCAGAGCCGTGGTCCACAAAGGCCAGCCAACCGGCGTTGCAGTGGGTGAGGATGTTGACGGGTTTGCCGCCTTTTCTGCGGCTGATTTCCTCAATGAGTTTAACGCCATGCTCTCCGATGCGGCGGCAATATTCAACATCAGAATCGGCAATTTTCTTTGCAGTTTGAAAGGCAATGGAAATCTTTTCATCTACAGAAGCTACAGAGCTTATTGCTTCCAGTTGTTTGTCCACTGCCCAGAAAAGGTTCATTGCCGTATTGTCTCGAGGTGGCCAACAAC
>CAYXIT010000006.1:44284-46972 GCA_964465275.1 uncultured Bacteroidales bacterium
GATTTGAGTTTTCCTGCAGCTTTCACAACATGGGCATCAAAAGAATTGCTTCGCGAAGCTTCCAGCGCAGCCAGATACATTCCGTATCCAGCCGTCGCCCCAATCAATCCTGCTCCCCTCACATGCATGTCTTTTATGGCAGTGAAAACATCCTGCACCGATATCAGGTACTCCAACACAAAATGGTGGGGCAAATGGCGCTGGTCAATGATCTGGATAACCTGATCATCAGTTTCTTTTACCCAGATGGTGCGGTAGTGTATTCCATTTACGTTCATAATAAAACAAAGATAATATTTTATCATTCCGGGATCGGACGAAAATCATACATAAGCTTAGCCTTTCTTAATCATTTGTGCTTGGATAAACGATAGTTTCAAACTTTCAGGTTATTTCAAAATTATCTTACTTTTGCATCTTGTTTGGTTTGGAAACCACCCTTTTTATTTAATTTTTAATTATTTACTCCCCGAAACATTTTGCCTATGTGTGGGATTGTATGTGTATTTGATGTAAAACAACCTGATGAGGTATTGCGCAGGCAGGTGCTGGAGATGTCGAAAAAAGTGCGGCATCGTGGTCCTGACTGGAGCGGACTGTTCTCCTGCGAGAATGCTCTGTTGGCGCATGAACGCCTTTCTATTGTTGACCCCGCTTCCGGAGGACAGCCTCTGTTGAGCAAAGATAAAAACCTGGTTCTTTCCGTTAATGGCGAAATCTATAATCACATGGAGATCAGAAACCGTATTGGCGATTCCTACGAATTTCTTACCGGTTCTGATTGTGAAGTAATTCTGGCTCTGTATGCAGAGCAGGGACCTTCGTTCCTGGATGAGTTGAACGGCATTTTTGGTTTTTGCATTTATGACCGGGAAAACAATTCCTACATGGTTGCCCGCGACCATATAGGCATCATTCCGCTATATATGGGGTGGGATCAGTACGGACAGTTTTATGTGAGTTCAGAACTAAAAGCTCTGGAGGGCTATTGCACACGGATTCAGGAATTTCCTCCCGGTCATTATCTTACCGATCAGGATAGTGAACCGCAACGCTGGTATAAGCGCAACTGGATGGAATATGACAATGTTAAGGATAACACCACCGATATTGCTCAATTAAGAAAAGCTCTGGAAGATGCTGTGCACCGGCAACTGATGTCAGATGTTCCTTATGGAGTTCTGCTTTCAGGGGGTCTTGATTCTTCCATTATCTCTGCCATTGCCAAAAAATATGCTGCTCGTCGCATTGAATCTCTGGATACCCAGGATGCCTGGTGGCCGCAGCTGCACTCTTTCGTGATCGGACTGGAAGGCTCTCCCGATCTTGCTGCCGCCCGCAAAGTGGCTGAGCATATCGGTTCTATTCACCATGAAGTAAAATATACTATCCAGGAAGGTCTGGATGCCGTTCGTGATGTTATCTATCACCTGGAAACTTACGATGTTACCACTGTAAGAGCTTCCACGCCCATGTACCTGATGGCAAGGGTAATCAAATCCATGGGTATAAAAATGGTGCTCACCGGCGAGGGTGCCGATGAAATTTTTGGCGGATATCTCTATTTTCACAAAGCGCCCGATGCAAAAGCTCTGCACGAGGAAACCCTGAGAAAAGTAAGCAAACTGCATCTGTACGATTGTTTGCGTGCAAATAAATCGCTTGCCGCATGGGGTGTGGAAGGCAGGGTTCCTTTCCTGGATAAGGAATTCATTGATGTAGCTATGCGTATGAATCCTGCAGATAAACTCTCAAAAAATGGGCGTATGGAAAAATGGGTACTCCGCAAAGCTTTTGAGGATTATTTGCCTGAAAGCGTTGCCTGGAGGCAAAAAGAACAGTTTTCGGATGGTGTCGGTTACAGCTGGATTGATACTTTAAAACAGCTTGCAAATGAAAAAGTAACCGATGAGCAGATGCACAATGCCGGGTTCCGTTTTCCCCTGAATACTCCTATGACTAAGGAAGAGTATATGTACCGCGAAATATTCACTGAACATTTTCCGTCTCAGGAAGCTGCTGCCTGTGTTCCTTCGGTGCCTTCCATTGCATGCAGCACAGCAGACGCCCTTGCGTGGGATGAAAGTTTCCGCCACAATGCCGACCCTTCAGGAAGAGCTGTTTCAGATGTGCATGACAGCAAAAAAAGCAGATGATGCTATAAGAGATTGAGCTGTTATCTGAAAAAGAAGATGTTTTGTCGCGACATAAATTTAACTTATAGAGAAATAAATTTGTTTTTTAATTAAAAAAAGTTAAATTTACGGGTCTTCTTCATAGACGCATCTTTTTAATTCTTCCAAAGCACAGAAGTTCTAACCAAAACCCCATTGTTATGAAAAAGTATATACCTTTTTGGGTAATCGTGTATATATTTTCACCGATTGCCTTGTTTTCTCAAACTATGGATCCTGTAATCATACATACAGGTGAAACCTTTCAAACCAACCAGTTTCAGAGTTATGGCTGGGGTAATTTCAGCAATTTGTTTCACGATAGCGACGGAAACCTTCATGGTGCCTACGTGGACAATTATAAGTTGTATTATTTCTATTCAGAAGATAACGGAATTACCTGGAATACGCAGCAGATCATTACCGGATACGAAGGAAAAATAAAAATGACAGCTATTGCTGTTAACAGTGAAGGGAAAATATTTATTCCCTTTGAAATCCATCCTAATTACAA
>CAYXIT010000006.1:46982-49555 GCA_964465275.1 uncultured Bacteroidales bacterium
AATAGGATACCCGCAATTTATTTATCAGGTGCATGTTGCGGTGAGCGATGATGGAGAAAACTGGACATATAATTTATTACTGGACCATACTACGTCAAATCAAGGTTATTTTCTCAAAGATATTCTGATGGGCTCGGATGACAAGGTTCATATCATTACGGAGAAATACGGCTGGTATTCATATGGTGGCTCTTTGCAGGAAACCGTATATGATCCGGTTGAAGAATCGTGGGCTACAACAGTTATTGTTACATATTCAGATGTTCCGGTCGACAATCTTAGCGTATACAGTAAAGCTGCCATCAATGCTGACGGTGATATAGCTGTAATATTCTGGCGTAGCTATCTGAATAAATGGTATTATGTAGTAAAACCATACGGTGAAGAGTGGCCGGTACCTCAAGTTTTTGACGAGAATCCTGCTTTCCGGCATTTCAGCTTAGCAGCAGGGCCTGATGGTGATTTTCATATTGTTTGGGTGAAAGGAACCGAAGATCACACTTTGAATTATAAGCACGGCTTTAATGGAGCTCCTGAAGTGATATTTACCGGTGAACCGGATATTAATATTGTTCCTGCCATTCATGTGGATCAGGCAGGAAGAATTACCGTTGAGTTTTACCAGACTGTACCTCAGCCCAGTCACTTATTGGTAAAAGAAACAGTTGACGGCGAATGGTCTGAGCCACAGGATTTTCCCTGTGAAATTCCTATTTCCTCATTGCTTCCGTCGAAAAGAACACAGGGGAGTTTCAGTCATCTGCAAACCCTATACTTTACCTATATTCGTCAGGCTCCTTATGGTCCTCATGGCCCCGATACCCTGCATTTCTGGCAAAAATATAACTATAAACAATTGATTTTGAATGCACAGCCTGCAGATGGAGGTTCTGTTTATGGGGAAGGAGATTACATCATCGATAGCCTGGTGCAGGTTGAGGCTGAACCAGAATATGGATTTCATTTTATGGAATGGCAGGATGAAGATGGTAATTCTGTAAGTACATCTCAAATGCATGAGTTTACTATGCCGTATTTCGATTACAGCCTTACGGCGATATTTGAACTGAACTCCTATACCATAACAGCCACATCGGGCGATAACGGTACTATCAGCAATGAAGGTGAGAATACGGTTAGCCATGGAATGGATATGCTTTTCGAATTTTTCCCTGATGAAGGATATGTGGTTTCGGATGTGCTGATAAACGGGGAAAGTATTGGTGTGCATGACAATTTTGAGTTTACAGATATCCAGGAAAATAAGTCAATTCATGTGGAGTTTGAACTGGGTACAGCAGTGGATAATTTATGGAGTAATGACATAAGCATATCTGTGTATCCGAATCCAGCCTTATCGCATGTAACAATTGATTTTAAAAATCTAAACCTGGTTGCCAGTGATTGCAGTTTTTCTATGTATGATTTTTCCGGACGATTTATATTTAGCAGAAAATTGACCGATAAATCAAATACAATTTCACTCGAAGGAATTTCACCAGGTTTGTATGTAATAAAAATAAATTCACCTGAAGGAATTGTAAAAACCATGAAATTCATAAAACGATAGAAAAATTCTGTCCGGCAGGGCTGTAAAAAGCTCAAAATTCCTTACTTTAGACCTTTACAAAAGTTTAAAGAAAATAAGGATATGAGCAAATTTGCGGATGGATTGGAATACACTCCTGTTTACGAGTTTCATATGGTAAAGAAGCTTCGTCAGAAATATGAAATTGATGAAGCTTTTTTCTCCACCAACGGAAATATTATTTTTACCGATTTCAGGGCTGTAAGGGTTTTTGTGCACAAGATCAACAAAACCCGGAAGCCTGATCAACACATTTATCCGGGTGAAATAAACGGTGCCGGAATGCTGGAGGAGATTTTCCATTTTGTGTTGCGGGAATATGAAAAGGAACGCAATCCAAAAGTTTTCGCAAAGGCATTCGTTCATCTGGAAAAGACTTTTGGTGAGAAAGATGTTGCAGAAATGCTTTATGATTTTCTGGAGAAGTTTCCATCCACCCCCGTATTTAAAGCTCATCTTACCATTGATGAATATCTGAATGGGGAAACCGATGGCCGTTTAAACAGCCATATTTGCCTCGAGGAAATTGTTATGCTTTTCTTTGCCAATTTCAATCCGGCAAATAGAAAGGTGAAAGAATTTTTTGATGAGAAGCTACTGGATAATCCAATAACATTCAGGCGGATGATCGATGAGCTTGAAGACTTTTTTGAAGAGCAACCCGGCTTCGGGCCCGATGATCAGGATATTTTCAGTCTTTTTAAAACACCCATATTGAATGCTCCTGATGACATCAGCAAACAAATTGATTTCATCCTGGATAAATGGAAGAAATTCCTTCCCGAAAAAATACTCAATCAGCTTCTGAAAAGCAAAGACTTGTTGCGCGAGGATGTAAGGTTCGATACCATGGGCGGCAATGGCGGACCACCCACCATAGCACCCCGGTACAAAGGTATGGGAGATGAAGCCGGTATGTTCACCCTGGGAAAATCGGGATATAAATACCTCGAAGAAGCTGAAAAAGATGCAGATGTAATTTTAT
>CAYXIT010000006.1:49565-68003 GCA_964465275.1 uncultured Bacteroidales bacterium
ACGAAGAGCACGAACAGTTTACACCTGATGTGCATTGGATGCCCAGTGTAGTAATGCTGGCCAAAAACACCTGGGTATGGCTCGATCAGCTTTCCAAAAAATACGGTCGCGAAATCAAACGGCTAGATCAGGTTCCTGATGAAGAGCTTGATATGATCAGGAAATGGAATTTTACCGGATTGTGGCTCATAGGCATCTGGGAGCGAAGTGAAGCATCGCGCCGCATTAAGCACATCATGGGTAATACCGATGCGGTTTCATCGGCCTATTCCCTTTATGATTATGTAATTGCAGAAGATCTGGGCGGTGAAGAAGCCTACCAAAACCTGAATGAACGTACAAAGGCCCGCGGCATCCGACTGGCAAGTGATATGGTACCCAATCATACCGGAATTTACTCCAAATGGGTAATTGAAAATCCCGATTTTTTTATTCAGGCACCTGCTCCGCCTTTCCCGGGTTATACATTTAACGGAGAAAATCTGTCGCAGCATCCCGATTATGATATCAGGATTGAAGATGGATATTTCAGTAAAACCGATGCAGCTGTTGTGTTTCAGTGGATCAATAAAAATTCAGGCGAAACACGGTACATCTATCATGGTAATGATGGCACAGCAATGCCCTGGAACGATACTGCCCAGCTTGATATGCTTAAGCAGGTAGTACGTGAGGCTGTGATTAAGAAGATCTTTGAAGTAGCCCGGAGATTTTCCATCATCCGTTTCGATGCTGCCATGACGCTGGCCAAGAAGCACTTCTCACGGCTTTGGTACCCCCGACCCGGTACCGGAGGAGATATACCTTCAAGGGCGGATTATGCCATAACCAAAAAGGAGTTTGATGAAATGTTTCCGGTGGAATTCTGGCGCGAGGTGGTTGACCGCATGAATGCCGAACTGCCTGAAACCCTTTTGCTGGCTGAAGCTTTCTGGTTTATGGAAGGGTATTTCGTTCGTACCCTGGGAATGCATCGTGTGTATAACTCCGCATTTATGCACATGCTCAAAAACGAAGAAAACGAAAAATACCGTGATCTCATTACAAATACCCTGGAATTTGAGCCGGAGATACTCAAACGCTATGTAAACTTCATGAGCAACCCGGATGAAGAAACCGCCATCCGGCAATTTGATACCGGCGACAAATATTTCGGGGTTTGTATGCTCATGAATACTTTGCCGGGTTTGCCAATGTTTGCCCATGGACAGATTGAAGGTTACAGCGAAAAGTACGGAATGGAATACCAGCGTGCTTATTACAATGAAGAACCCAGGCAATGGCTTGTTGAGAAACATGAAAGAGAGATATTCCCGGTTACCCGGAAGCGATATCTTTTCAGTGAAGTGTATCATTTCAATATTTTTGATTATATCGACAGTTACGGGAATATCAATGAAAATGTGTTTGCTTATACAAATCGTTCCGGCAATGAGAAAGCTCTTGTTTTCTACAACAATAAGTATGATCAGGCCCGGGGACGCATACATTATTCAGCACCAAAACTTACGCAAACAGGAAACGGAAAAGAAACTGTTAATGTCAGTCTGGCCCAGGCTCTTGATATAAAAGGCGGAGATAAAATGTTTTATGTTTTTCGTGAACATATTTCAGGGTTGGAATATATTAAAAAAGGTAACGATTTCTTTGAGAATGGATTTCATTGGGATTTGAATGGATTTGAATACAGATTGTTCTGGAATTTCAGGGAAATTTACGATGAATATGGGGATTACGAAAAATTATACTGGAAAATCGGAGGGGAGGGTAGCCCATCAATTGAAAAAGCTTTGGAGGAGATGCATCTTGAACCGCTTCACAATGCTTTTGAAGCACTCTTTTCTGATGATATTATTCATTTTCTTTTACACAGGATACAGGATGAAAACAGGGCAAGATCGGAAAAGCTGGGTTATACTTTGATAAGGAGCAGGTTCAAAGCTCTCGTTGAAAAGATTAAGGATTATGGTTACCTGTCTGGTTCAGAAACCGAAGTGCTTGCAGAAAACTTTATCTCACAAATAAGAAGTGTTGAAAAAACCTATGACTTCATCTTTTTAAAAGAAAAGTCTTTACATCTGTTTCCAGTCCATTATCAGGTTTCAACACTTGATAATTTACTTATTACAGGAAGCCATGCTCCTTATCGTGAAAACATGATCCTTCTGCTGGCATATTATTCGTGGAAGACACTTTTATCAGGGTTACCTGATTCAGATACAGATATTCTGACCGGAAAACTCAGAATGCAGTGGCCATTACAGGAGATATTAAAGAGAACAGGCCGGGCAATGCATACAATTATCCGTGATGTTAACCTGCTGCTTATACTCCTGACCGATGAAGTAAAATTGTTCGATTTCAGTCAGTTAAAACAGTCGGGCAGTGATACTGGTCTGGAACCATCACTCAGAAAAGAATTGCTTTTCAGTAAAACACAAAAAGCAGCTGAAATGCTTCAAGATGAATATATTAGAAACTTCATAGGGGTTAATGAATATGAAAACGTACAATATTTCAGTAAGGAAAGTTTTGAAGAACTCATTATCTGGTTTTTTTCAATCAATGTTTTTGAATATTTTTCCTTACTTGACGAAGAAATAAGCCGGAGAGAAATAAAACTACTGGAAATGTATATTAAGGAAACGCTCAGGTTTTATATGAATGCCCTTGAACTTTCTCAAAAAGCAGGATATAAACTGGACCGGTTGAAAAAACTGATAACATCACAGCGTTATTCAGATGAATAAAACTATACGCATTATGAAGTTTTTAAGCAAATATCTGGTTATTTTAATCCTTATAGGATTTTACCAGAATGTTACACCCAATATAAAAAGCATTGGTTTACCATTTATAGTAAATCATTCCCGGACATCCTACCAGGCAAGTACCCAAAACTGGTCGGTAACACAAAGCAAAAACGGGTTCATGTATTTTGGCAACAATGACGGAATTCTGGAATTTGATGGTACCCAATGGAATATATATCCTGTGCCGAATTTTTCAATTGTAAGGTCTGTTCTGGCTGTAAATGATACTATATATGCCGGAGCATTTGAAGAAATAGGATTTCTGGCCCCCGATGAGAGTGGAAAGTTAGCATGGAACTCACTGAAACATTTGATTCCTGAAGAGTATATGGGGTTTGATGAAATATGGAAAATTTTTAAATCTCAGAATCGTTTAGTCTTCCAATCATTTAGTTATATATTCATCCTTGATGATGATGAAATAAAGGTAATAAAACCTGAAGGAGAATTCAGCTTTATGCATATGACTGATGATAGCCTTTATATTGTGGATAGAGAAAAGGGATTGGCTATACTGGAAGGAGATAGTCTGAGATTACTGAGTTCACATCCTGTATTTTTCCGTAATGAAATAACTGCAGTTCTGCCATTCAGGAAGGGAGAGTTACTTATTGGTACAAACAATGAAGGAGTTTTTGTATGGGATGGTCAAAATCTTACTCCCTGGAATTCCGAGGTCAATAATTTTATTGAACAGCACAATCTTTTTTCTGCAGTTACACTTGCAAACGGTAGTTATGCCTTCGGCTCAATAGGCAATGGAGTATATATTTCCGACAGAAACGGAAAAGTACTTCAACATCTTAACCGGATTAAAGGATTGCAAAGCAATACTGTTCTTGCCCTTCATCAGGATCAAAGGAATAATTTATGGCTGGGGCTTGATAATGGAATTGATTTCATAGAAATCAGTTCTCCTATTACCATTTTAAATTACAATTTTAATATTGAAACAACCTATACCAGTATAATTCACAGTGATATTTTATATGTAGGTACCAATCAGGGTTTATATGCTGCTGACATTAATGAACTTGAAAGTTTTTCTTTCGATGATCGGAAGTTTCAGCTTATAAGGGGGACCGAAGGTCAGGTTTGGGAATTGGATATCATTGATAACACGCTTTTGTGTGGGCATAACTTAGGATGTTTTCAGGTTGACGGGTTTAATGCCCGAAAAATATCTGATATCAGAGGGTTTTGGTCATTTCTTAAACCGGAGAATACTGATGATATAATTCTTGCCGGTACCTATTCCGGAATTGTAAGATTAAAGAAAAACGGAAATCAATGGCAGTTCCTGGATGAAATGGAGGGCTTCAATGAATCAAGCAGAAGCATGTTTGCAGATGATAGAGGATATTTATGGGTATCGCATGGCTACAGAGGTTTATTTCAGCTATCACCTTCTGAAGATTACAGTAGTACAGACGGTTTGAAATTTTACAGAAATGAAGCAGGTTTACCTGAGCAACTGCCTTACAATATTCAGATCATTAATGATGAGATGGTTATTACAGCGTATGATGGAATATATGTTTTTGACCACAACGATAATACCTTTATACTGCACAGTGAATGGAATGATTTATTTAAAGATAAGGGCTTTATTGATAAAATACATCAGGACAATAACGGAAACCTTTGGTATTTCACACTTCAGTACCTTGGGGTAATGCGATTGCTGGAAGATGGTACATACAGAGATATTACAGCACCTTTTTCCGGTATTAACAGTTTTCTTATACCTGCTTTCCAGAACATATTTATTCATGATAATAATGATGTTTTCATTGGCACGCAGTATGGTCTTGCGCATTATAATCCTTCTATTATCAATGATTACAGCCAACCCGAGGATGTGTTTATACGTGAAGTATCCTTCTATGGCAGGAACGACCCGGTCACTTTCTTTAGCTTGAATGAGGCCATCAGAAATCCCAGGGAAAATATTGTAAAAATGCCCTATGCATTAAACTCTGTAATGTTCAGATTTACAACTCCTGTATTTGAAAACCCTGAAAATGTAATGTTCTCTTTCAGGCTCAGGGGATTTGAAGAGCATTGGTCAGTATGGGAGGCTTTAAATTTTAAGGAATATACAAACTTACTGGAAGGAAATTATGTTTTTGAGGTCAAAGCATTGAATTCATATGGCATAGAAAGTAAGGTTAGTGTTTTTCACTTTACCGTTGAACCACCTTTGCTGCGTTCCCGCACAGCTTTTATTATTTATGCATTTCTGTTTATTCTCATCGTAGCCGGAAACTTTTATTTTGTAAGGAGAAGAATGCTTAAGATCAGGCAACGGGAAAAAATACGTCATGAAAAAAGACTGGCACAAAAGGAGCAAATTTTCCAGGAGCAAACAGCATTAAGCGAAAAAGAAATTATGCATTTGCGTAACGAAAGCCTTCAGTCTGAAATGAAACACAAAAACAAGGAGCTTGCAAATGCAACCCTTCACCTGATCCAGAAAAACAGGGCACTTACCGGGCTTAAGAATGACCTGAATAAATTATTGAGGTATATACCCAATGATAATCCTGAAAAACAGCATGTAAGCAATTTGTTGAAAAAGGTAAATAAAGATTTACGCAACGAAAAGAACTGGGAGCTTTTCAATAATTACTTCGATGAAGTTCACCAGGATTTCATTACCCGTATTAAAGAAAAACATAGCGATCTCACACCCAAAGAGCTCAGGCTGTGTGCATATTTGAGAATGAATATTTCAACCAAGGAAATTGCACCATTAATGAATATTTCTGTTCGTGGTGTTGAGATAAGCCGCTACAGGCTGAGGAAAAAACTGAATCTGGATCGGGAGGCGAATTTGACAGAGTATATTATGTCATTTTAAATTATCACACCAGGAATATATTATTCCTTAAGGCAATAATTTTTGATTTGGATGAATTATTTTTTTGATTTGCTCTTCTTTTTTACAAACCTTATATTTTAACTGCTGAGAAATTATGATTATTTTGTTTTTAAACTATAAATAGTTGGTAAGCAGAAATATATAATTTCAATGATGTAATCATGATGTATAAATATTTCACCGTGTTGTGTTATTGATGCATACATTAATTTGGTTGCATGTCGATTTCGCTTTTTCTTTGTTAACAATTTGTTAATTCCGTAATCGTTTACGGTATATATCAATTTTCTTTTAACCATTTAATAACCCATCCAAAAAATTTTTAAAATTTTTTTAACAACTTTAAAACAACACTATTATGAAAAAGAACGAAGTGAAATTTTTAAAACTTTTTTTAATGCTGTTCGGGCTGGTTCCTGTATTTTTATTTTCAGCTTGCACCGAAGAAGAAGATCCTGTTGAGGATCCCATTGCAACATTCCAGTATGAAATCAGTGAGGAAAACTTTCTTGAGGTAACCTTCATGAACTTTTCTCAGAATGCTGAAACATATAACTGGGATTTCGGTGATGGAAATTCTTCAACTGATGAAAATCCTGTTCATGTGTATGATGAATTTGGAATTTATGATGTAACTCTTACTGCAACCAATAGTGCAGGCACATCTGCCACATTCACTGAAACCATTGATGTAAAAGATCCTAATGAAGCACTGGCAATGCTGGCAGGACAAGAATCCAAAACATGGAAACTCTTCAGGGTTGATGCAAGTATGGGCGTAGGCCCCAGCATGGATTCACCCTATGAATGGTGGTTCCTCGAGAACGACGGATCCCGTCCCTGCGTATACTACCATGAATTTACTTTTAACAGAGATATGCAATATATCTTTGATGATAAAGGCGCTTTCTGGGGTGAAGGTGGTTTATTTCATCCGTCAGTTGAAGGTACCTGCTTTGAAGCTATTCCTGAAAACATGATCGGACCCAATGGTGAAGATCTTAGTGCATGGTTAGGCAATACTCACCAGTTTGAGTATGTACCATCAACAAATACCGTTACTATTATTGGCGAAGGTGCCTGGATTGGCATACCTAAAGTAGCCACCGACGGTGAAGTAACTACTCCGCAAAACAGTGTTTCTTTTGAAATTGAGATAACTGAACATGAAGGATATGATCATATGTTTGTTAAGTTTATTTATGATGGTTTTGTTTGGGTATTTAATTATGCATCATACTCAGATCCTAACCTGGAGCCGGATGTTGTTGAAGAGCAAGAACCATGGGGTGAAGATCTTCCCGATATTACTCCTGATGAAATTTTCGTAACCTTTGCTGCAAGAGATGCTGAAAATATGGCAACCATTGATACCGTTCCTTCCGGTTCATCCGTAATATTTGGTGTTGATGATCCTGCTGATGCAGAAGCAGAAAAAGTAGGACAATTCATCAGAACTGAGGGTGTTCAGTACCAGGAGCTTCAATTCAGAACCACTCCTGAACTCTATGATATTCAATTTGATAATTTCACTACTGCCAAAATAGATATTTTTGTTCCTGACGATACTGAATTTGCCGAAGGCGGGCTCCAGAGAATGTTTGTATTTGGTTTTGCCGATATGAGCCAAACCCAGGAATGGTGGACCAGCCCGACTCAGTTTTTTACTGAAAACGAAGACTTTGTGGTAGGTGAATGGACAACCTACGAATTTGATCTTACTGAGGTGAAAGAACGTGCAGATCTTGATATGATTTTCCTCGGTATTGGTGGCGGCGGTCACGAAGTTGAAGGTATTTTCTATGTACGCAATCTTGTTTTTGAATAATCTATCCATCTGAAAGGGATTGCTCTCATATTTTAAAGAGCAGTCCCTTTCTCTTTTTTTCTGTCATAATGCAAATATTACAAACCAGACTTTTTTTTCTGTTATCGCTGCTTTTTACCTTTTCCTGTGGTGAAGATATAATTGATGATGTAGAACCTGCAAATCTGGTAGTGGAAGTTATTTACGGTGAGGATGGAAGTGGTTTCGTTCAGTTACAGGCTTCAGCCGATAATACAGTTACATATGAATTTCGTCTTGGAAACAATCAGGAACCGGAAGAAACCAATACAACAGGGCTTTTTGAATATACTTTTGAAAACTCGGGTAACTATGAGGTTGACGTTCGTGCCATTGGTGCCTCAGGCAAGTATCTGAGGAATGTTATTTTACTTACCATAGAACTTGCTGGTGATGATGTTTCTGTAGATCAGGGATATACTACACCCTTGGAGTATGATGGTTGGGATCTTGTATGGAATGACGAGTTTGAAGGAGATGCAGTGAATACTGATTACTGGGTATTTGAAATTGGTGATGGATGCCCCAATATATGTGGATGGGGAAATAACGAATGGCAATACTACAGATCACAAAATGCATGGGTAGAAGGTGGGGTTCTTACCATTGAGGCGCGCAATGAAAACTACCAGGGGAGTAACTATACTTCAACCCGTATGAAGACACAAGGCAAAAAATCATTTAAATACGGCAGGGTTGATATTCGTGCACTCCTTCCCAAAGGACAGGGAATCTGGCCTGCTTTATGGATGCTGGGAGAAAATATTACTTCCGTTGGCTGGCCTGCCAGTGGTGAAATTGACATTATGGAGATGATAGGTGGCAGCGGCAGGGAAAACCAGGTGCATGGTACTGTACATTGGGATCTTAGCGGGCATGTTCTGGCCGGAGGTTCCTATACTTTATCGTCAGGTACTTTTGCTGATGAATATCATGTTTTCTCGATAATCTGGGATGAAAATCAGATAAGATGGTTTGTAAACGATACCCAATATTATCAGATAGATATTACACCGGATCATATGACAGAATTTCATGAAGAGTTTTTCTTTCTGTTTAATGTGGCAGTGGGTGGAAACTGGCCGGGTTACCCTGATGAAACAACCGTTTTCCCCCAACAAATGCGGGTAGACTATATTCGTATGTTTCAAATAAACGAAGACTAAAATAAAAATTGCCCGGGTTTTAGGGCAAATTTGTTTTATTACTTTTTTGCACAATAATTTTTTTGAATTAATTCACCTAAATCAAAATCAAGATGAAGAAATATTTACTGTACTTTCTAATCCTTACAATTGGAGTTTTAAGTACTTCTATGCTTCAGGGCCAAACTCTGAAGGGAGTTGTGACTGACGGGATTTCCGGTGAAACACTTCCAGGCGCAGGTATTATTATTGTTGGTACTACCCAGGGAACAGTTACCAATATTGATGGAGAATACACCCTGAGCCTGGCACCCGGAACATCCAATATTTCTTTTCGTTTCCTGGGATATGTCCCTGAAACAATAGAAATAACAATTGCGGAAGATGAAACGATCATCCGAAACATTCAATTACAACCCGATATTGCAACATTTGATGAAGTTGTGGTAATCGGATACGGCACCCAGAAAAAGAAAGTGGCAACCGGTGCCATTGCCAGTGTAAGTGATGAAGAAATTACCGCAACACCAGTGTTGCGTATTGAACAAGCCATGCAGGGTAGAACTGCTGGTGTGCAGGTTACTAACCTATCCGGTCAACCCGGTGAAGCACCCACAGTCCGTATTCGTGGTGCGGGTACCACCGGTAATGCTGAACCTCTCTATGTGGTTGACGGAATGGTTGTTGGCGGCATAGATTACCTGAATCCCAGTGATATTGAGTCGGTAGATGTACTCAAAGACGGTGCTTCTGCTGCCATATATGGTGCCAGGGCGGCCAATGGTGTGGTTTTGATCACAACCAAAACAGGTACGGAAGGTCAAATGAATGTTACCTATTCCGGGTACCAGGGAATTCAAAATGTGGCACGCCAGATTGATATGCTTGATGCCGATCAGTACCGGATGCTAATGAATGAGGGTGCAAGAAATGCAGGTTTAAGCGAACCCTTCAACATGGATGAAATACCTCTATACAACACCAACTGGCAGGATGAATTGTTCGTGAGCAATGCTCCGATTTCCAATCACGATATAGCCGTAAATGGTGGTACTGAAAAATCTACATACGCATCTTCGTTATCCTATTTTTCACAAGAGGGTATTATTGGTGGCGATAAGTCGCAGTTTGAAAGGATATCAGCCCGACTGAATACGCGTCATACGGTAAATGAATTTTTCAGTTTCGGAAATAACTTATCGTATTCACATATCTTCAGAAGAGGTATTGCCAGTAACACATCTTTCAATGGGGCTTACAGCAGTGCTTTGAATATTGATCCCCTAACACCGGTTTACGAAGAGGATGAAAATGTTCTTGATCAGTATCCTTATTCTGATGAGCCTGTTGTTACTGATGATCAGGGAAGAGTATACGGCATTTCAAATTATATAGGTGCAGAAATTGTTAATCCCCTCGCTTTACTTGAAACCCAGAGATCAAAAACACGGGTAGATAAAATAGTAGGTAATATTTACGGAGAGATTGAATTTATTGATGGTTTAATGCTCAGGACCAGTGCCGGTCTGGATGCTGCCTATGTTGTGAATGATTCACATACACCCCTATTCTTCCTGAATGGAGCCCAAAACAATACCGACAAGACCAATGTATCAAAAAATATACAACGGTACTTTACATGGGACTGGGAAAATACTTTGAACTATAACAGGGAGTTTGGTGCCCATACTATTTCTGTGCTGGCAGGTATTTCTGCAAGAAAGGAAAATTATGAAGACCTCTCAGGGTTTAATGCCCAGGTACCTATTGTTGATCCTAACCATGTTTATCTGAGTATGGCTACTGACACTGTCTGGACAGCCAATGGCGGTGCATCACATTACGCACTGGCATCCCAGTTCGGTAGGATCTTATATGATTTTGAAAGTCGATATGCCTTTAACTTTACTCTTCGTCGTGATGGTTCTTCAAACTTTGGACCTAATAACCGTTTCGGTATATTCCCTTCAGTGGGTGCAACATGGATCATCAGCGAAGAAGGATTTTTCCCTGAGTTTGATGCACTCGATATTTTAAAAGTAAGAGCATCCTGGGGTATCAATGGTAATGACAATATTGGTCGTTTCAGATATATTTCTACTATTAATAAGAGCAGGGGTTACATTTTTGGCGCAGGAAGAGCATTCGGTGCGTCACCTTCATTTGTTGAAAATGCCGATTTAAAATGGGAAGAATCAGAACAGCTTAATATTGCCCTTGATTTCGGATTTTTTAACAACCGCCTTACCGGTGCTTTAGATTATTATATTAAGACCACCCGCGATCTGCTTGAAATTATACCCATTCCCGGACATGTGGGGAATGATCCTCCGGTTTCCAATGTGGGTAGTGTAGAAAACCGGGGTATAGAATTGGCCCTTGACTGGAGAAATTATGACAGATCATTGAGATATTCCATAGGTGTAAATGCTGCATACAATCAGAATGAAATGACTAAAATAGGTAATGAAGAGGGAGTTCTGCCAGGAGCTTCCTGGGCTGTTGCCGGTATGGTAACCCGTGCCGAACTCGGTTTACCCATTGGTTATTTCTGGGGTTATCAATCTGATGGAATTTTCCAGAACCAGGCAGATATCTTTCAACATGTGAACCAGGGTGGGCAAATGCTTCAGCCTAATGCGAAACCGGGAGATGTGCGCTTTGTGGATGTAAATGGTGATGGTGTAATCAATGCCGACGATAGGACCATGATTGGAAACCCAACTCCCAAATGGACTTTCGGGTTGAATTCAAACCTTGAATACGGGCAGTTTGATCTAAGCTTACTGATCATTGGTACTTATGGTAATGATATTTTCAATGGTATGCAAAGACCCGACCTTCGTTATACCAATCGCACTGTAAATGCCCTCGACCGTTGGACAGGCGAAGGAACATCCAATACTGTTCCACGTTACACCTGGGTAGATACCAATAACAATAACAGGATTTCTGATCTTTACATTGAAGATGGTTCTTTCCTGCGATTGAAAAACATCCAGATAGGTTATACAATACCCAGATCTGTTCTGAACAGGATCAAAGCCAATACCTGGCGGATATATGTTTCAGCAGAAAACCTCTTTACTCTTACTAATTATTCGGGAGCTGACCCGGAAATCGGCGCTATGTCTTCATTTGACATAGGTATCGACAGGGGTATTTATCCACAGTCCAGAACCTTTAGGTTAGGTACAAGTATCACTTTCTAAAAAATACCGGAACTATGAAAAATATAAAAATAAAATCCGTTTTAGCGCTAATTGCCATTTTGACTTTCAGCGCATGTAGCGAAGATTTCCTGGATCTAAAGCCACTTGATCAGGAAGTAACCACCAATTTTTACAGTACCGAGGAGCAGGGTTACCAGGCATTGGTTGCCATTTATGATGTATTGACCTATCAATCTACTCCCGGTGGCAGTTGGATGCCATTTGTCACGGTTTCAGATGTATTGTCTGATGATGCATTTGCCGGTGGATCAGATGCCAATGATGGATTTGAGTGGGATCAGCTAAGTAACTACCGTGCTCAAACAACCAGTCCCATTGCCCATTCAATCTGGATCAAGAATTACATCGGGGTATACAGGGCAAACCTTTTCCTCGAGATTATTGATGATATTGATGCCGGTGAAGATTTTAAGAAAAGGACCATTGCCGAAGCAAAATTCCTAAGAGCTTATTTTTATCTGGAGCAGGTTCGTTTCTTTGAGAATATCCCCCTGATCACCGAAACAATCAAAGGACCCTCTGAATATACCCAGGAGCAAAATATGCCCGAAGAGGTATATAATCAGATTGCTCTTGATCTTGTGGAAGCAATACCTGACCTCCCTGAATCGGTTCTTCCCGCAGAAGCAGGAAGAGTTACCAAATGGGCGGCACAGGGGTTACTTGCCAGGACTTATTTGTTTTACAACGGTGTATACGGCGGTGATCTTTCAGCCGGAGGTACGGCAGTAAACCGCACATATGTTTTGAATCAGCTTGAGGATCTGATTGCCAACAGCGGTCATGATCTGTTTGAAGATTATTCACTCAACTTTAGTCTTGCAGGTGAGTTTGGTGTAGAATCCGTTTTTGAAATTTCCTATGGAGATTCACCTCCATGGTGGGATTGGGGTTACATACGCGGGGGCAATGGAAACCTGGCTGCTCAAATGCAGGGACCAAGGGTTACAGGATCTCAGAACTGGGATCGTGGCTGGAGTTTTGCTCCTGTAAGTCACAAGCTTTTTTTGTTTCTGGAAGATGATCCCAGACGTCCATATACCATATTACTTGAAGAAGAACTGGATGGTAGCCTTGTAAAAGGATACCAGCATACCGGTTATTTCTCAAGAAAATATACATCGGATGCCGAGCACTGGGGCGCTGACGGACAGTTTGAACTGAACCGTACTGCAAACCATCGTGTAATTCGTTTCTCTGATGTACTCCTTATGGCTGCTGAACTTGACAGCCCAAATAAACAGGATTATCTTGACAGAGTCCGTGCAAGGGTAGGATTAGATCCTGTACCGGCAACTCTGGAAAATATATTCAGGGAACGCAGATTGGAACTGTCGTTGGAGGGTATTCGCTATTACGATGTACTTCGCCGGGGTCTTGCTTATGCAACCCAGGAATTCACTTATTCAGGTATTACAGGACCTAACTATGAAAGTGATGATCAGATAATATATGATGCAACATTCAATGCTGCTACCAAAGGGTTTTTACCCATACCACAGACGGAAATTGATCTTTCAGGGGGAGCATTTGTCCAAAATGACGGGTATTAAATCTGTCTGAAGCCGGGGTCTTTTCTTATCCTTAACGGTCATAAAAAAAGTTTCTTTTAAAGAGCGTTATTGAAACAGGAATGATCGAATGGGATGTGAAAACCCCGGCTTATTTTTTTGTTTTAATATTCGAATTTAAATTGTTTTTTTTTTGATGGTGAATAAATTCATCAGAATTGGATTGCTTTACCCTTTTGAGTGGTTATTATTCCTGAAATAATAGATATCATTAACAGCAACAGCAGAATATCAAAGTTTACAAAACTTTAAAGACTGTAACCGATTTATGACAAAAAAATCCTACACTATATTCATTTCACTCATCGTTGCCCTGGGAGGATTTCTCCTGGGCTTTGACAGTGCAGTAATTTCCGGAGCAACACCCTTTTACAGGGAAACTTTCGGCATGGATTCCGGCTCCATGCTCATTGGTTTCTCGGTGAGTTCGCTTATCCTGGGTGCCATTATGGGAAATATTATTGCCGGTAAACTGGCCGACAGGTTTGGCAGACGCAGGATACTGATGACGACAGCCATGCTTTTTACTATCAGTGCTGTTACTTCTGCAATGGCCACAGATATCGGTACTTTTCTGGTGGCACGAATAGTGGGCGGCTTCGGAGTAGGTATGGCTATATTGGTTGCACCCATGTATATAGCAGAAATTGCACCTCGTAATTTGCGTGGTACCCTGGTTACTTTTAACCAGTTGAATATCGTATTGGGTATTTCCATAGCCTATTTTTCCAACTATTATTTCCAGCAAACCATTGCCGATCCGGATTTAAAATGGCGTATCATGCTGGGGGTTGAAGCAGTTCCGGCAATATTATACTTGGCACTTCTTTTTACAGTGCCCCGCAGTCCGCGCTGGCTTATGCAAAAAGGTAAGAGCGATGAGGCAATGAGTGTATTGGTAAAAGTGCATGGTAAAGCTCAGTCTCTGATTGAATTTCAGGAGATTGACAGAAGTTTGAAAGAAGAAGTGAACCGTGATAAGGCCCGCTGGTCAGATGTCTTTTCGGCCCGCATGAAGACGGTGCTGATCATTGGATTTGGTATTGCATTTTTCCAGCAGATAACAGGTATAAATGCCATTTTCTATTATGCCCCAATGATCTTTGAGATGGCAGGTGGCGGTAAAGATGCTGCATTCCTGCAGGCAGCCATCCTGGGAGTTACAAATGTTGTTATGACAGTTGTAGCAATGTTCCTGATCGATAGCCTGGGACGAAAACCACTATTATATATTGGGGCTGCAGGTATTTGCATTTCACTCGCTATTGTAGGGTTTTCTTTTCAAAAGGCACAATACAATATTGATGAAAGTACTATGGAGTCGCTTGTTGAAGAGGTTATGGAAATGGAAGCAGGACCCTCTCATTTGGTTAATATTCAAAAACTGAAAGAGCTGGAAGGGAATTTATTTGAAAATGAAGTAGCTTTTTTCTCTCTGGTTAAGGAAAAGGTTGGTCAGGATACCTACAATAGTTTTAAGGAGATCATACTTAAACATTCCATAACCATCAATGGTATATGGGTGCTTGTGGGGTTGATCATGTTTGTGGCATCATTTGCCATTTCCCTGGGGCCGGTTATGTGGACGTTGCTTTCTGAGATATTTCCCAATAAGCTTCGTGGTCTGGCAATATCCATCATGGGTTTCTGGAATTCCATTGTGAGTTTTTCTGTGGCAACAGTATTTCCGGCACAACTTGAATTTATGGGCTCAGGAAACACATATCTTATTTATTCCTTCTTCGGACTGCTTACGTTGCTTTTTGTATGGCGGTTTGTACCTGAGACCAAAGGAAAATCGCTTGAAGAATTAGAATCTAAACTTATAAAAAGATAATAGTGAAATGAAAATGCTGAAATGGATTCCGTTAATTATGGCAATGTTATTTTTTGCATGCAATCAGGGAGAAAAAACTGCTGCCAACACCAGGGAAGCAGGACCTTCTATTGTGGAAATGCGGAATGTTGAGGGCAAATATCGCTTATTCGTGAATGATGAAGAGTTTTATGTGAAAGGAGCAGGATGTCAGTATGGCCCTTGCATGGAAATAGCAGCACATGGCGGCAATTCATTCCGTACCTGGAGTACGGGTGAAAGCACGCAAGCCGCGCTTGAAACCCTTGACAGGGCATGGGAAAACGGATTGATGGTAATGATGGGACTGCATGTGGGAAAAGAGCGACATGGTTTTGATTACAATGATGAAGCGGCTATAGCTGCACAATTAGAAAGAATACGCAATGAAGTTATTGAATTAAAGGACCATCCCGCACTTCTGGGCTGGGGTATCGGTAATGAACTCAATCTAAGGTATACCAATAAAAAAGTATGGGATGCAGTGAATGATATTGCCCGCATGATTAAAGAAGTGGATGGAAATCATGTTGTAACCACTATGCTGGCAGGAATTGGTCGTGAAGAAGTCGAATATATCACTGAAAACTGTCCTGATTTGGATTTTCTCTCAATTCAACTTTATGGAAGTCTTATCAACCTTGATCAAAGGCTCAAAAATGCTAATTACATCGGCCCTTACCTTGTTACGGAGTGGGGACCTACAGGTCATTGGGAAATGCCTGAAACCAGCTGGGGTTCACCAATTGAACAAACCTCTGCAGAAAAAGCCGAAGCCATTAAACTTCGGTATGAAAATGTTATTCTGGCCGATGAGGAGAACTGTATGGGTTCTTATGTTTTTCTTTGGGGACAAAAACAGGAACGTACACCTTCATGGTATGGTTTGTTTACTGAAGCCGGCGAAAAGACTGAAGCCATTAACATGATGGAGTATCTCTGGACCGGGGAATGGCCCGAAAATATGGCTCCACGGATGAAAGATATTACCATTGAAGGGAAAGGCGATAGGTTTGATGATGTTATGCTTGAAAAAAGCATCGAATATACAGTAAAGCTGAATGTGGAACATGCTGATATGGAGAACTTGAGTGTAAGGGCTGAAGTTATGCCTGAACCCGTTGAATTAAGTGAAGGTGGCGATTTCGAAGCAAGGCCTTCAAGTATTGAAGGATTGATTATCTCAACAAATACATCTGAAGTGGTTTTCAGGGCTCCGGCAGAAAAAGGAGCATACCGCATCCTGATTTATGTTACTGATCAACACAATCAGGCAGGTACTGGCAATATACCCTTTTTTGTAAATTAATGGAAGAATTCAATACTCTTTGGAATGATATCTTTTGAAACAGGTTTTTGTTTGTTAACACTTTTTCATGGTGTTGTTTTCTGCTGCCGGTCGCAGGGTTGGGAAGGTTCTTAAAAGGCCTTTCTTTTAGACCGGCAGCTTTTTTTTACAATTAATTCAATAAAAAATTAATTTCCCGCCATATGATCAACAAAAAAAGCTATAAGGTAGAAATGAAGGAAGTAAAGTTCGAAAATGAAAGGTACTTCAAAATCAGCAATCATGATGTTATGCGACCTTTCTTTATGAGCATAGTCAGTGATGCCAATCATTGGATGTTTATATCAAGTAACGGAGGTCTTTCTGCCGGGCGAAAAAATCCTGAGTATGCTTTATTCCCTTATTATACTGATGATAAAATCACCGAATCGGCAGATATTACAGGGAGTAAAACCATTTTTCAGATTCATCGAGAAGATGAAGTTCTCATCTGGGAACCATTTTCTGAAAGGTATACTGATAAATATTCCATCAGCCGTAATTTGTATAAAGGTATTTATGGCAATAAGATCATTTTCGAGGAGATTAACCATGATCTGGGCCTGACATTCAGATACCAGTGGAATTCAGGAAAAGAGTTCGGCTTCATAAGAAAAGCTGAATTGATCAACACTTCAGAAAACGAATACAGGATTACAATTCTTGATGGCATCCAGAATATTATGCCATATGGTGTCCCCAGCGACCTGCAAAGATCTACAAGCAATCTGGTAGATGCATACAAAAGAAGTGAACTGGAACCCTCTTCGGGTATCGGTATTTATGCACTCAGCGCTATTATTGTTGATAAGGCTGAACCCAGTGAAGCTTTAAAGGCAAATATAGCCTGGTCTCTCGGACTTGAAAATCCAAAATATCTTCTTTCTTCATTACAGCTGAAAAAGTTCAGGCAGAAACATGAAATTCAGGGGGAACGCGACATTAAAGGAGAAAAAGGATCTTATTTTGTTTCCTCTGAAATTTCACTGCCTGGAAAATCAGATAAAAAATGGAAAATCATTGCCAATGTCAACCAGAACCATGCACAAATAATCAGTCTTGCCCAATCAATAAAAGAAAATAAAAATCTTGAAAAAACAATCCGGCAAGACATTGATTCAGGAACGCAGAATCTGATTCAACTGGTTGCAAGTGCAGATGGATTGCAGTTTTCAGCTGATAAACTGAGTGATACCCGCCATTATTCCAATGTGCTTTTTAACATTATGCGCGGAGGTATTTTCGACAACAATTACCAGATAAAAAAAGCAGATTTTGTAAGCTATCTGGCCGAAGCCAATAAAGATGTATTAGCGGGAAATCAGAAATTTATTCAAAAACTGGAAGATGTATTCAGCCAGTCTGCATTGAGAGAACGTTTAATGAACAGTAAAGATACTGATCTGATAAGGCTTTCCATTGAGTATCTGCCTCTGAAGTTTAGCCGCAGGCACGGAGACCCCAGCCGACCCTGGAATTATTTCACCATTAATATTCAGAATGAAGCAGACGGATCAGAAATTCTTGATTATGAAGGAAACTGGCGTGATCTGTTCCAGAACTGGGAAGCACTCGCTCACTCCTATCCTGAGTTTATTGAGGGAATGATTTTTAAGTTCTTGAATGCTTCCACTTTTGATGGTTACAATCCTTACAGGGTTACAAAAGATGGCTTTGACTGGGAAACCATCGAACCCGATAATCCCTGGTCATACATTGGCTATTGGGGTGATCATCAGATCATTTATCTTCAGAAATTTTTCG
>CAYXIT010000007.1:0-4486 GCA_964465275.1 uncultured Bacteroidales bacterium
CAACATGCTCGAAGGAATGCGCTCCGACAATATCGAATCTATTGAGATCATTACCAACCCCTCTTCAAAGTATGATGCAGAAGGTACTGCCGGTATCATCAATATTATAATGAAGAAAAATATGAATACCGGTTTTAACGGAAACATGGTTTCCAGTTATTCGATTGGCAACCATGGACGTGGAAGCCTGGGAACAACCTTCAATTATAATACAGACAAAATAATCTTCAATACCAGCATTGCTGTTACAGATGCTGATTATCAGGACGATTTTGTTGAACTGTCAGAACAAAACTCATTTTTACTCGATATGGCAACTGATGCCATCTATAGCCGAAGAGGATATAATTTTTCCAGTGGGTTGACCTATACGATCAATGAAAAAAACTCTATAAGCCTTGATGGCAGAATGTTTATTACAGACAGAAGCGGCTTGTCGGTAAACAATACAGGAATTCTTGATGCTGAAAACAATACACCGATTGAATTTTTATTCGCTGAAACCATTGAAAAGGATCCGTCAGAAAACTATATGCTTAATTTTAACTACCGCTTTGTTCCCGGCAGCACGTCCAGTATTTCTACAGATATCAGCTTTGGTAAATATGCCGTAATTGGCGATACTGAGCAGCCCAACACGTATTATGATCAGAACAAGGACGGAATTATCAGAACCTTCAACAGCCGCTATGATACCGGTACATCTATCGATATTTTGTCAGCTATGCTCGACTATGAGAAAAAATTCAGTTTTCTCACTTTTTCTACCGGGGCCAAGTATTCTTTTATACGTACCGACAACAGTCTGGATTTCTTTAATTACACCGACGGAGTTCCTGTTTTTGATATTACCCGTAGCAACGACTTTACTTATGAAGAAAATGTGGCAGCATTTTATTTTATGATGAGTGCTGCCCCCAACCAATACCTTTCTCTGAATGCGGGCATAAGGATGGAAAATACTACATCACTGGGGGTACTTGAAAGCGAAATACCCAACCCGGATGACAGGGTGGACCGAAACTATAATGATTTCTTTCCCAATATCGGCATATCCTATAACAATCAGAAAAACAGTGTGATAAGCGCAAGTATTGGCCGGCGGATCAACCGTCCCAACTATCAATCTTTAAACCCATTTGAATATAAAATGAGTGAACTCCAATCATGGAAAGGGAATCCGTTTCTCCAGCCCAATTACATTACCAATTACCAGGTATCGTATTCCTGGAAAAGGAGACTGGTTATTTCCAATACCTATAGTATAACGCGTGATTTTTTTGCCACACTTTTTGTTATTGAGGGCGATAAGGGCAGCATTCTAACCCCACGCAACATGGATAAGGTAACCAATAATGGATTATCAATTACTTATCCGGTGCAGGCATTGGAATGGTGGCAGTTCAACACCTTTTTTAATTACAATTATGAAACTTACGAGGGTGATCTGCAGGGAACTGTAATTGATCTTACAGTTAGCAAATATAACTTTCGGGTGCAAAATATGCTCAAACTCCCTGGTGATGTAAACCTGGAACTCACTTACTATATTTACAGCCCGTGGATATGGCGAGGATCAGTTGAAGTAGAAGGAAATCAAGGCCTGGATGTGGGCATAAGAAAAGCGTTTCTGAACAGGAGCCTGATCGTGCAACTTACCGGCAACGATATGTTTAGAACCAACAGCGATTACTTCTATAAAAGTAATTATGGCGGCATTGTTACGGATGGTGTGAGAACGTTTGACAACCAACGGTTCGGCTTCAGTTTAACCTGGAACTTTGGCAACCAGCAGGCCAAAGCCCGGCAAAGAAGCCGCTCGGCAATAGATGAGGAGATGAACAGGATTTCAGAATAGACCCCGGGCATTTTACTCTACATTTATTATGTTAGACAAATTAAAACCTGTTTGACTTTTTTAAACGTATAATGATTATTAGCTTTGCAGCGATTTCTGAAGATAGATTTTATTACAGGAAAATGCTGAGCGAAGTTTATAACAAATCAACAGAAGAAGTATTTGAAGCCCCCATAGTACAGCAAACTTCATTTTGGTCAGAAGTAAAAAGAAAGCTTGGAGTAAACTCCTGTGCTTTTAATTTTAAAGTTAAGATGACCGATATTCATCACGATAATAATGCTGATGAGAACGTAGTGTCAGATTTACTGATCGTACTGGAATATATTGACAGACAACATTGTATTGCTTATGTACCCTATGGGCCTGAACTGGAGCCTGATACCGATAGCCAGGGTGTTTTCCTGGAAGAACTTTCTGAATGTATCAGGCCTTATTTGCCCGATGAATGTATAGCAATCCGGTATGATCTTTTCTGGGAATCGCCTTATGCAAAAGACGATGATTTTTTTGATGAAAAAGGTTTTTGGATTGGCCCCCCTGAAAACAGGATCCAGGAACTACGCTTCAATTTCAACACCATCAGGTGGAATTTTCAAAAATCCTTTTCAAATATTTTGCCCACCAATACAAACTTCATAAATCTGGAGAAGAAAGAAGATGAACTGCTTGCCGCAATGAAACCCAAAACCAGGTATAATATCAGGCTGTCTGAGCGAAAAGGAGTAAGGGTAAAAACACTGGGATTGGAAGATATGGATATCTGGTACAAATTATATGAAGAAACTACCCGTCGCAATGGTATTTACCTTCATGACCCTGAATATTTCCGTGCAGTATTTACAGCCAGGGCAAACTGTACCTACTCCCCGGCAGAAGTATTGTTGCTTGTAGCTGAATCTAACGATATGCCACTGGCAGCTATGTTTCTTATTCTCAGCCAGAAACGGGCGATATACCTTTATGGTGCGTCATCAATACAAAACCGCAATCTGATGGCACCATACGCACTGCAATGGGAGGCAATGCGCATCGCAAAATCCAGAGGATGCATCGAATACGATATGTTTGGCGTTTCTCCCCGACCCGATCCCGATCATCCCATGTACGGACTATACCGTTTTAAAACCGGTTTTGGCGGAACTGTTTTTCATTCAATGGGTTGCTGGGATTATCCTCTGGACAACGAAACATATACACATTTCAAATCCTGGGAAATCAATCAGAAAGGATATCATTTATCCTAAAGGTGTATATAACCGTATAGGTTTATCAGGCGATGGTGAGAACACTGTGGTTGGTTATTATACCTTTTCCCAGTAATTTCTTAGCCCTTTAATAATTTCATTCAGTTCTTCAGGATCAAAAGATTGGGAATAGCATCTTTTAAAGGTTTCAACCTTAAGGTCAATTTCTGAGATTTGTGGATTGCTTTGCCTGATGCTGCTTTCTACCATCATACGACCGAAGTTAATCATTTCAACGCCTAGCATAAACCGCTCATCCGGGCTTTTGGCGTGAATGATCTCTCTTTGTTTCTGTATGATGTGTTCGGGGGTATCCTGCATACTATAGCAAGTTGAATGTGTTAAGATTTAGTTTTTTGCACCAATCCAGGATGTAATCATGGTCAATTTCTGGCAAGGAAAGAAGGTTTCTAATGTCTGTCATTTGTTTGTCGCTCTGTAATTGCTGAATCCAATCCAATTTTGAAATGACCAGATCTTCAGGGCTTACCATCCATACTTCAATATCTTCAATCTTTTCCTTTTTTCTCCTTTGGAATTCATGCATCCTGTATTCCGTGTTCTTCCGCACAATGAAATCTATTTTTAACCCGCTTTCAAAGTCAATGATATTAAACATCCCTGCTCTTTGTGTTTCCTGTCTTATGGTGTCTGTATTCATATAAAACTTGTCGGGAAAAAGCTCAAGGAATGTTTCCAGGTTATTCGCATTGAGTTCGATAACTATATGAATATCCAGCGTCATTCTGGGAATGGTATAACTGTTGAGCGCAATGCTGCCCGAGAGCATGTAGGGAATGCCGGCGTATTCCAGTGAGCGCGTTACTTTCTGTCATAATTTAAAAATCATTGGGATGGATTGTGATGAAAAGATAACAGGAATATGTTTATTTGGAACCAAAAGAAAAAGACGCCCGGATTTCCAAAACCTTTCTCCGCTCCTATACAGTTTTTTGGCAAAGAATCGTGCATCCGGGAAATATGGAAGAGTTTATTTTGACACATCAGTGGCGGGGTGACTACAAGTCGCCCCGTCACTCGTTAGTTGATAACACTTTTCTCAACCTTCTCCACCCTTACCGCCGAAAGTTTAAACGGTGCAATGCGTGAATAAGGATCCAGTTCATCGCGGGTGAGTTTGTTTACGGCGGCTTCTGCATAGTGGAAGGGCATAAACAATTCGCCTGGGAGCACATGGTCACTTACTTCTACTTTGGTTTCCAGCTCGCCGCGTTTGGAGGTGATCTTAACCCAGTCCCCGTTTTTAAACCCATGCTTTGCGGCATCATCAGGATGCACCAGCACGTAAGCTTCGTTGGCATAGTCGTTCAGCGATTTGTTGCGGCGCGACATGGTGGATGAGTGATATTGGTAAAGGATG
>CAYXIT010000007.1:4496-6737 GCA_964465275.1 uncultured Bacteroidales bacterium
CAAGCTTAGTGCGCTGTTTGCTGACCTGTTTATCCAGCTGTCGTCTTCTTAATACTAGTTCTCGGTTCTGTTTCATCCAGTCATTTTGATCGATCAAACACTCCTGTACGGCAGCGTTCCATTGGATTAGAAAGGCTTGCTCATCCTTTTGAGCAACTGGAATGCGTTCTCGAATCGAATCGTGAAAGACATGAGCAGGTGCCATGACTGCAGTCCAATCCGAATTAGATGGCGAAGGTTTGCTCTTCCGATTAGAGACAGCGTGAGATAGTGGTGGGCGGCGAGAGATAGACTCTGATCGTGATATTGGTAAAGGATGCGTCCTGAATTGAGCAGGAAGGGATATTCAAGGCTTACTTTCTCATTCTGTTCGGCATAGTGCACCGGGTTCAAAACGCCCAAGCCATTGGGGGTATTGAATTTTTCTTCGAACAAAGTGGCTGTTCCGGGATGGTCTTCTGTGGGACAGGGCCACTGGATTCCCTGGTTCTCCATGCGTTTGTAACTGATACCACCGAAAATGGGTGCGGCTTTGCGAAGCTCATTCCAGATGTCTTCTTCATCTTTGTAATTGCCCAGTGGTGATCCCATACGTTCAGCCACTTCCATAACGATCTTCCAGTCCTGCCGGGCTTGTCCGGGCATATCCACTGCCGGGCGCATACGTGCTACACGGCGGTCGCTGTTTACCACGGTGCCGTTTTTTTCGGCAAAGGCTGCAGCGGGAAGGATCACATCGGCATAGGGTGTGGTTTCGGTGTGGAAAATATCCTGTAACACCACAAACTCCAGCTTCTCCATAGCCTTAATGGTGTGGTTGATATTGGGATCGGTAACCATGGGGTTTTCACCCATGATATATAGTCCTTTTACCTTCTCATCATAAGCTGCCTGCATGATCTCCACTGTACTCAGGCCCTTTTCTCCGTCAAGGCTTTCATAGGGCACTCCCCATATTTCTGCCACACGACGGCGGTTGTCATCATCGGTTACAGAAATATATCCTGGATAGGTAAAAGGAGAAGCCCCCACATCCGATGCTCCCTGTACGTTGTTTTGTCCACGGGGCGGGTTCAATCCGGCACCCACTCTTCCGATATGGCCGGTGATCAGGCACATATTGATAAGACTGAAAACGTTATGCGTACCTGTAACCTGTTGACTGAATCCCATACCTGTAGCAATAAGGGGCTTTTTCGCTTTTGCATAGATGCGGGCGGCTTCCTGCATCAGTTCACCGGATACTCCGGTAATCTTTTCCACATGTTCGGGGGTATATTCTTCCACAAGTTCGGCCAGGGCCTGATAGGATTTCATCCCACCATCCACGCGTTTCTCAATAAAATCTTTATCAATAAGGCCTTCTTTCACAATGGTGCGAATCATACCATTGAGCAGGGCTACATCGGTGCCCAGCCTGGGTTGCAGCCATATATCGGAATACTTCACCAGCGGGGTCCATTTGGGATCGATGATGATGATTTTGCCGCCTTTGCGCTTGCCGGTCTTCACGAAAGTAGCCGTTACCGGGTGGGTTTCAATCACGTTGTTGCCCGTAAAGAGCATGCAATCGGAGTTTTCGTAATCTTCTATGGAGTTGCTCCCGGCACCATCGCCCAGTGCGCGCAGCATGGCCGTTACGGTGGATGCATGACAAAGGCGGGTGCAATAATCCACATTGTTGCTGCCAAAGGCTATGCGCACCAGCTTGCTGAAGATGTAATTATCTTCGTTGGTGGTTTTGGCGGAGCTGTAACCGGCCAGGGCTTTGGACCCGTGTTTTTCCTTTATCTCCTTGAACTTGCGGGCCACCAGTTCCAGGGCTTCATCCCAGGATGCTTCCACAAATTTGCCGTCTTTTTTGATGAGCGGAGTGGTGAGGCGGTCTTTGTGCTGGTTGTAATCGTAGCCGAAGCGGCCTTTTACGCACAAACGGCCGTAGTTGGGACTTACATCTTCCACACCATTGGAGCGAACGATCTTTCCGTTCTGCACCCATAGTTCCAGCTGGCAGCCCACGCCACAGTATGGGCATACGGTCTGAACCTTTCTGATACCATTTTCTACATTGATCTCCAGTACATGGGGTTTTTCTACAATGGCACCGGTGGGGCAAAGTTGTATACACTCACCGCAGCCATCGCATTCCGATTCTTTCCAGTGGTCGTAGCCGCCAATGATGTAAGATGTGATGCCGCGCTGTGCAAAGCTTAGCACGTTTTTGCACTGCACTTCATCGCA
>CAYXIT010000007.1:6747-8953 GCA_964465275.1 uncultured Bacteroidales bacterium
TCAACACCACGTTTGGCTATCCGGTGATGATCGGCGGCGAGGAATTCGACCTTACCCTGAACCTCATCGCAGGCCTTGATGCAGCGGAAGCACTTGATGCACTTGGATGCATCGTATTTCAACACGGGCGATGTATCGTCAACGGGATAATTGAGTTCTTTCCAGATGGAGGGGAATTTGCGGTTTTCGGGGTTGTCGAGACCATAGCGGATTTTCAGCTCGCGGAATTCATCGTAATAGTTGCCGTCGTATTGCTCATTGTGTTCCGATAGCAGATAGTCGAGCAGGTAAGTACGAGCTTCTTCCAGCTCTTCATCAAAAGCGGTAACTTCCATCCCTTCTTCCACCTTTATGGTGCAGGATGCTACCATGTGGCCGGTGCCTTTGATTTTTACAATGCAAAGCCGGCAGGCTCCGGTGGGGGTGAGTTTCTTATGGTAGCACAAGTGGGGTATGGCAATGCCGTTGTCTTTGGCCACCTGCAGGAGGTTTGCTCCTTCGGGGGCTTGTATTTCTTTGTTGTCGATTGTGAGGGTGATGGTCTTATTCATTTTATTCGGGAGTTGAAATTATTTTTATCACCGCCGAGACGCGAAGGCGCAGAGCTCCAAAAAAATCTCTGCGTCTCTGTGTCTCTGCCGTTAAAAGTTTACTAATTCATTCGTGAAATACCTCGCCGCTGATACCATAGGCAGGATGGGCGACTGCCCCAGTGGGCAGAGAGATGTGGCAGCAATCATTTTGCTGTCTTTCACCAGTTTTTGTACCAATACTTCTTTATCCTTGATGCCGTTCTTCAGTTTTTCCAGGTCTTTCAACATGAGTGTTGTCCCAACCCGGCAGGGAACGCACTTACCGCAAGATTCGTGCTTAAAGAAACGCAGACATGAGTGAAGCACTTCATAAACAGAGTCTTCTTCGGCCATAACTATCACCGCCCCCGAACCCAGCGTTGCCCCTTTCTCCTTCAGATTGTCGTAGGTCATCTTTTCATCGAGCATGGATGAATCCACGAATGTACCGGCGGCACCACCAAGCAAGGCCGCTTTGAAAGGCTTACCATCCAGCATACCCCCGCAAAGGTCATCAATAAGCTGTCGCGAAGTTATGCCCAGTTCCACTTCATAATAGCCGGGTTTGCTGATCTGTCCGCTTACAGTAAAGATCTTGGTGCCGGGTGAGCGTTCTGTTCCAAACTGACGATACCATTCTTTTCCGTTTTTAATGATTAAGGGTACATTGGCCAGGGTTTCCACGTTGTTTACCAGGGTGGGAGCGCCAAAAACACCTTTCTCTGCCGGAAATGGTGGTTTGATGCGTGGATTACCCCGCTTGCCTTCCAGCGATTCGAGCATGGTAAGTTCTTCGCCACAGAGGTAAGAACCGGCTCCCAGCCTTATCTCCACATCACAATCAAAACCTGAGTCCAGAATGTTTTTGCCCAGGAAACCTTTTTCATAAGCATCGACAATGGCTTTGCGGGTTCGCGTAATGGAATCGGTGTATTCACCCCGAAGGTAAATGAATGCTTTGGTTGCCCTGATGGAATAAGCTGCAATGATAGTTCCTTCCAGATACAGATGCGGGTCCTGTTCCATAATTACCCGGTCTTTGAATGTGCCGGGTTCACCTTCATCGGCATTACAAACCAGGTAGACCTCGTCACCACCAGATTTACGGCAGAATTCCCACTTGAGGCCTGTTGGGAATCCAGCGGTAGAAAAACCTGCTCCGCCCCGCCCACGCAAGCCGGCTTCCAGTATTTCGTCGATGATGGAAAAGGGTTCCATGGTAAGGGCCTTTTTCAAACCTTCGTAACCACCGGCTGCAATGTAATCGTCGATACTTTCGGGGTTGATCTTTCCGATGTTCTGGAGTGTGAGTCTGGTTTCTTTTATCATGGTTTTGAAATTTTTTTTAACTGCAGAGTCGCTGAGACGGGGAGTGCGCAAGAGTTTTATTTGTAAAGTGCAATGATCTCCCTGATGCGAGTTTCGGTGAGGTTGTTGTACACCTTTTCGTTGATCATCATGGATGGGGCTTCCTGGCATTGGCCTAAACATTCGGCCACTTCGAGAGTAAACAGTTTGTCGGAAGTTGTTTCACCGGTCCTAATGCCCAATATGTTTTCAAGATGGCTGATGATTCCACCAGCCTTTTTGATATGACAAACAGGAGATATGCATAAACGAATGATGAACTTCCC
>CAYXIT010000007.1:8963-10839 GCA_964465275.1 uncultured Bacteroidales bacterium
TATTTCGGTTGATTTTTCCATATTACACACCGGTGAGTTACAAAGACGAATAATGTGTTTTCCTCTTGGTTTTAAGCTGAACATTGAATAATAATTAACCACACCATAAACCGAACTTTTGGTCATGTTAAGATAGCGGGCCACAAGGTCCATGGCTTCGGTGGTGATATAATTCTCAGGGTTATTGTTTTGCAGGTCGTGCAGGATGTTGAGAAGACTGTCCTGCGTAGGTTTATGCTTGCTGATGATTTCCTGTGGGCTCATGTGTTCCGGGATTTTTTACAGGCTGTTAAAGTACAAATATTTTCCCGAAATAAGTACGTAATCAGGTGCTAAAATACTGAATGCAAGCTAGTTTTAATTTAGACCAATTCTATTTTATCATGATCAAGGTATACGATGTACTTTTTTATATCGCTGTAGCCCATCTGTTTAATAATGGAAGCGTAGTTATTGATCTGGCGGGTATGATGCGGGTAAGGATCTCCGGTTTTATAGTCGATAATGACAGCCGTTGTATTCTGAAGCACAACCCTGTCGGCCCGGAAAAATCTTCCCTTTTCGTCGTACATACCACATTCGTTGCGGGCATCGAGACTTTCAGTATACCATGAACTGATAACAGGATTGTTAATTATGGAAAGAATTTGTGATTTCAGCTTTTTTTTCTCGGTTTCATCTACCTGCCCGGTTTGCAGCAACTGATTCAGAACTTTTTCAACATCTTTTTCAGAATGAATCTTTTCCATGATATCGTGCATCCATGAACCCCTTTCAGAACTTTCTTCTGACTGCAATACCGGTTTCTTTTCCAGCTGCAATGATCTTATATTTACTTTTTCTGTCCACGGAGAAGACATGTATTCCTTGAAAATTTCTGCGGAAGCTTCTTTAACATCCCCGGAAACTTCTGTATTTTCAGCCACATGGTCATCACCAAATGTGTAAATACTCTCTTTTTCCGAAAATACATTTTCATGCGTAAGAAAATTTACCAGCAATGCAGGCACATTATCCCCTTTGGAAGTTTTTCCCGGAACTTGAGAAAAAACAAACAGTTTATCCACTGCCCGGGTAAATGCAACATACATAACATTAAGTATGTCCAGGAGGGTTTTCCCCTGTTCTTCTTCATAAATATATTCAAGAGAAGTTTCCTGTAATGCTTTCGATATCCTGATCCATGATATATCCAGGGGTTCAGTACCAGGCAAATCTTCCAGTTCAATCCATTGCCCGTCTTTTGAGAGTTTTCCAAAACTTCCATCGGCAAAAGGATAAATTACCACCGGAAACTGCAGTCCTTTAGATTTGTGAATGGTCATAACCTGCACTGCATCCACTCCTTCGGGCACCACCACTGAAAATTTCTCAGCATTTTTCTCCCACCATTCCAGAAAACCGGATGCCGAGGAAATGAATTTATTGCTGTAGTCATAGATCACATCCATAAAGAAAGCCACAAAAGGGTCGATGGTATTTTCTGCAAGGAATTTCTGCAGTATGGTTTCGGCCAGTTCATAAAGCCCCAAATGCCGGCAATGGCTGAAGGAGAAATCTATGTCTTGTTTTTGGAGGTAATTTTCCAGCAATTGAAAATTGTGTCCTCCACTTTCCTTGCTTTGCCAGAGCTTCTGGAAATTTCCCAGCGCCTCCGGCAGCGAATGACTTATCTTTCTGCTTTTGACCAGGAACTGCAAAAACTCAACATAACAGGTATGATCAGCCGGATTATTAAGCAATTTCATTACAGTAATCATGAAATTTACCTTTGGCGACTGGCTTAAAAGCAGTGATTCGGATGAAATAACATTCAACCCGTTTTCGAGCAGAAACCTTGCAATAGCACTCGCCTGGGCGTTGGCACGACAGAGAA
>CAYXIT010000007.1:10849-11405 GCA_964465275.1 uncultured Bacteroidales bacterium
TCTTCCAAATCCAACTCATCATCTGTTAAATTGAATTGATATCCAAATGCTTTGACCATATGTTTGAATATTTTCATATGGGCCAATTCATCCTCTTCATTTTCAGGGGTAACAAACTCCAAATGTATAAATCCGCCGGGTTTGTCTTCTCTGTATTTCTGCTTCTGGCCTTCATAAATTTTATCCAGACCGGCGGGCAGAAGACCTTTGGCAAATTCAAAAAAATTGTTGTTAAACTGAATGATTTCCTGCCGCGAGCGGTAGTTGGTATCGAGTGCCCGTTCGTGGTAATTGCGTTCGAGGGTTGCCTGCCAGTGGTCGCGGGCTTGCGCCTGTATGCTTTTGGGAATTTCCGGCAGGTATGCAAACTGCTCCACATCGCCATTGCGCCAGCGGTAAATGGCCTGTTTGCCGTCGCCCACCACCAGGTTCATATTGCCCGATGCGAGGGAATTGTCAACCAAAGGCAATAGATTTTGCCATTGCAAACCTGATGTATCCTGGAACTCATCAATCATATAGTGCTGAAACCGCTCCCCTATGCGCTCATAAATAA